>CAMZKR010000131.1 GCA_947311335.1 uncultured bacterium | reverse complement strand
TAATACTTATAATAATAATACTGTATTTGATGTATTTAATAATTAATTATAAATACAATGAATATATAATTAATTCTCGTATTGAATCTATCTATATAAAAAATGATAGTATATCTAAAGAAATAGAAAATAAAATTGGTGATATTGAGTATAAAAATACAAAAGCATATAAAAATAAAGTATTAAAAGAAGAGCAATGACTAAAAAATAAATGAGAAAATGTTATTTATCTTATTGAGGAAAGAAAATATGAAAAATATACAAATAACCCTTTAAAGTGAACGAAAGATAATATTGTAATAATAAAGGATATTAATATTATTGATTCTATGAATATACTAGAAAAATGGATATATTTAATATTTAAAAAAGATATAAGATAAAAAAAATCTAGCACGTTATGCTAGATTTTTTATAAATCAGAAAAATCATCAGGAAAATCATCTACTCATTCTATTCATGTTCAAGAAGTATAATTAGATGTTTTATTTCAAAATATAATATTTCAAATTTCTTCTATCTTTTCAAATATTCTTTTTGGTTGAGCATATTTATCAACATCTAAACCTAAAAGTCTCCCAAATATTGGAAATAAAAATATTGTTAAAACGGTAACTATTACACCAATTACTGCATATCTAATAGTATTTATTGCTGGTCTTATTTTATCATCTTTTCATCAAGATAATATAAGCAACAATCATCACCATAATATAAATATTATTGAAAGTAATCATGCTACTAAAACAAATAAAGAAATTACCAATAAAACAAATTCTCAAAATTCAAGTCCTCCTCAAAAAATAGAACTTCACAAATCATTAGTAGCAGCATTAACTGTTGAAAAAATAATCATAAGTTAATTTTAAAAAATATTAATTATTAACTTTTATATTTATTTTTTTATTTAATTTTAACCCCAGTAATCTTAAGATAGATCTAATTGAATTAATTGTATTTCATTTTTTTCAAATAACAATTCACATATCATCAGAGTGCACGTCTAAAGTTAATAAAACACCTAACTCATCTTCTTTTCTATCAATATTAACTGCATCTTTATTTGTAACAATATTTTCTATTATAAATTTTAAAAATTCAACTTCTTCCATATTATTTATAATATTATATAATAAAACAATATCCTTCAAATTATTGAAGGATATAGATTAAATTGAAATTTTATTTAAATTAATTAATTTTTCTACCCTTGGAGAAAATTTAACACCATTTCAAACATATTTTTTTATTTTTTCCAAATCTTTTAATTTAAATTCTTTTGATATTGGATTATAAAATCATAAAACTTCCATATATCAATGTTTTGATGCTTTTGTATGTTCTGTCAAAACTACTCTAAAAAAAGGACTATTTCTTTTTCCAGCTCTAGATAATCTAATTTTTAACATTAAAAATAATTACTAATATAAAAATTGTTTAAATGGTGCCCAGGGCGGGAATCGAACCCGCACCCCCGAAGGAACAAGATTTTAAGTCTTGCGTGTCTACCAATTCCACCACCTGGGCAAACTAGTTTTTAATTTTTTAGAAAATAACTAAGTTACTAAATTATTAAAAACTATTATAAAATACCTTTCTTTTTTAAGATTTTTAAACCTTTTGCAGACACTCTTATTCTATATACAAGTCAAGTTTCTTTGTCTTTAATATTTCTATAAAACAAATTTGGGTAAAACTTTCTTTTAGTTGCTCTCATAGAGTGACTTCTATTATTTCAAACAGCTGTTTTTTTTCATGTTACTTCACAAACTCTTGACATATTTTTTATATTAAAATTTAAAATTTATACTTTTATTTCAACTCAAACTCAAGAAGAAATATTTATATCTTGTAATAATTCTAATGTTCTAGATGTTGGCTCTAATATTTCAAGTAATCTATTATGTCTTCTAATTTCAAATTGTTCTCTTGCATCTTTATTTACAAAAGTAGATCTATTTACAGTTATTTTCTCAATTTTAGTTGGTAATGGAATAGGTCCTACAACAATAGCTCAAGAATCTTTTGCTATTAAAACGATTTTCTTTACAGCTTCATCAAGTAATTTATGATCAAAAGATTTTATTCTTATTCTTATTTTTTGAATAGCTTTTTTAGCACTCATGTAAATATAATTAATATCTAAAAATATACTCTAATTATTCATTATTACTTTTAAGTAAAAGTAATAATGAATTTATCAATTTATATTATTTTTTTATTTTAGCAACAACTCAAGAACCAACGGTTCTTCCTCATTCTCTTATTGCAAATCTTAATCATTCCGTCATTGCAATAGGTTGTTGTAAAGTAACAGTCATTTGAATATTATCACCTGGCATAACCATTTCAACACCTGCTGGTAATTCAACATCACCTGTTACATCAGTAGTTCTAAAATAAAATTGTGGTTTATATCATTTAAAGAAAGGTGTGTGTCTTCCTCATTCATCTTTAGTCAATATATAAACCTCTGCCTCAAAAGCAATATGTGGAGTTATACTTTTAGGTTTAGCTAAAACTTGTCATCTTTCTACTTGTTCTCTATCAATTCATCTAATAAGTATTCCTGCATTATCTCAAGCAAAACCTTCTTCTAATTGTTTATGAAACATTTCAACTCAAGTAACTGTAGTTGTTTGAGTTTCTTTTATACCAACAATTTCAACTGTTTCACCTATTTTTATTTTTCAAGTTTCTATTTTACCTGTAACAACTGTTCATCTACCTTTTATTGAAAATACATCTTCAATAGGCATTAAAAAATCTTTATCAGTTGGTCTATCAGGAACTGGAACAAAATCTTCTATTGCTTTAAATAATTCAATAACAGTTTTTGCCCCATATTCTTTATCCATATCAGTTGGATTTTCTAATGCAACTAATCAAGAACCTCTTATGATAGGTGTATCATCTCCAGGAAATTCATATTTTGTTAATAAATCTCTAACCTCCATTTCAACTAATTCTAACATTTCTTCATCATCAACCATATCACATTTATTTAAGAACACAACTATATATGGAACTCATACTTGTCTAGAAAGTAATATATGTTCTCTAGTTTGTGCCATAGGACCATCAGTAGCAGCAACAATTAATATTGCAGCATCCATTTGTGCAGCACCTGTAATCATATTTTTAACATAATCAGCATGTCAAGGACAATCAACATGAGCATAATGTCTATCTGCTGTTTCATATTCAACATGAGAAGTATTAATTGTTATACCTCTTGCTCTTTCTTCAGGAGCATTATCAATTGAAGCAAAGTCTCTAACTTCACCTGTACCATATTTAGAGTTTAATACAGCAGATATTGCAGCTGTAGTAGTAGTTTTACCATGATCAACATGACCAATGGTTCCTATATTCATATGTGCTTTAGATCTATCGTAAACCATAAGAAAAATATTAAAAATAAAATAATTTAAAGTATCTCTACTTTAACGAATTAAAAATAAAAATCAAAAAAATTAATTTCTAGTTTTTTTAACTTTCTTTTCTATTAATTTAAGAGCCCTTCTTAATTTTTTATGTGCATATCAAGTTAATCTTGGCATATTATATTTTATTAGAATTTATTCAATACTTTTTGAATTTAACTAACACTATTTTCATAGCATTAATTAACCATTTTGTTTCTCCTTCAAATTTTACTCTTTCTTGTAATTTTTTATAATGAACTATAGATTTAGCAACTTTGCTTCATGTTTTAGGTCATTTTTTATTTACAGAATAATTTAATTTTCTTGGTCTTTTATTTGCTGGCATAATCCAAAATTATATTAAAAATATTAATGGTGGAGCCTAGGAGAGTCGAACTCCTGACCTCCTGCGTGCAAGGCAGGCGCTCTAGCCAACTGAGCTAAGGCCCCATTTTAGTTTTTTCTTTTTTATTTAAATAAAATTTTTTACTATTAAGTAAAATGCAAATCATAATTTTCGCCTCACTTAAAGTAATTATAAAAAATTATTTTTTGCATTTCTTAATTTTAAAAAAGTTTAATGGCGGGGACGACGGGACTCGAACCCGCGACCTCTTGCGTGACAGGCAGGCGCTCTAACCAAAACTGAGCTACGCCCCCATTTTATACAAAAAACCTCTTTTTAAATATAAAAGCTTGGGAATTATATTAAAAAAGAGGTTAATTGCAAATTTTTTTTATATAATTTTATAAAGTTTTTAATTTTCACCTAAAATCTTCTATTTCATTATATCCTTTCTTTGTTATATATTCTATAAATTCTTTATTTATTCTTTCAAAACATTTATATCCTTCTTTAGCATAAATTGTTGCTAATTGAATCGTTTTTGCTCAAGCTAGAATAAATTCAAAAACATCCTCTCAAGATTTTATTCATCATACTCATGAAATATCAATATTATTTCACAATAGTTCATAAAATTTTCTTACATTAGCAAGTGCTATTGGTTTTACATAATCTCATCCTAATCATCAAAATCATCATTTTGGTTTTATTACTACTTCTTCTTTTTCTGGATTTATAAACAATGTATTTCCTACAGAGTTTATACAAGTAATAAAACTTATATTATATTTTTTTATAATTTCTGACATTTGCTCTATATGAATTAAATCAAAATATGGAGGTAACTTTATTCAAATTGGTTTACTTCATAAATTTTCTACCTTTGATAATATTTTATCTGAAGCTTCAAAATCATAAGCTATTTGTGGTTTTCATGGTACATTTGGACAACTTAAATTTATTTCTATCAAATCTACATTTGAATTCTTTTGAAATGCTTTTACCATAATTGGAAAATGTTTTGGTTTTAATCCTGCAACAGATGCTATAACTGGTTTATTAAATCTTTTTTTTAATTGATTTCAAAACTCAATATATTTTTTATAACCTAAATTTGGTAATCACATACTATTTATAGACCCTAAATTTAATTCTATATATCTAGGTTTAGGATTTCAATTTCTTTCTTCTAAAGTACATGTTTTCATCATAATAGCACTTGAATTTGATTTTCATAATCATTCAAGTTCTTCCATAATAGTGCATATTGGTCATGAAGCATTAAAAATTGGATGTTCAAATTTAATTCAAGCAAAATTTGTACTAAAATTCATAATAATATTTTTTAGATAAATAATTTTAATTCTTTATTGACCAAGAAATTGTTTCTCATGCTTTAAAAGGAACAATATCAGAGTATTTTTTTGGAACTATAAAATCTTTTTTTTCTAATATAATTATTTTATCATTTGGATTTAATTTATATATATTAATAGCATTATTGGAAATAAATTTTTGTAAATTATCTAAACTATTATTTTTCTCAAAAAGTTCTACTAAAAGTTGTAATATTATTGGAGCTGTAAAAACTCAAGCTGAACAATGAGAACATTCTTTTTTATTTTTGGGGTGAGGAGCTGAATCTGAGCCAAACATTACTTTTTTATTTCAAGTTAAAGCAATATTAAGTAAAGCTTCTTTGTCTTTTGGTCTTTTAGCTATTGGTTTACAAAAAAGATGTGGTTCTAACATTCATCAAACAACATCATCAAGAGTAATATATAAATGATGTAAAGTAATTGTAGCATATAAATTATCATATTTTTGAATTAAATCTACTGATTCTTTAGTTGTAATATGTTCCATAATTATTTTTAATTTTGGAAATTTTTGTGCTAATTTTTCATAAATTGGAATAAAATTCTTTTCTCTGTCTATTACAAAATCATTTGTTTCTCAATGAATACTTAGAGGTATTTCAAATTTTTCCATATTAGAAAAAATTTCTAAAGTTTTTTCTGAAAGTATATCACTAACTCATCATTTTGAATTTGTTGTTATTCAATCAGGATAAAGTTTAATTGATTTAACATATGATTTTAATTCTTTCAATATTGTATAATTTAAATCTTCACTAAAAAATACTGTCATATATGGAGTAAAGTTATCTTTCTTTGTTATTTTTTCTATTCTTTCTTTATATTCTTTTAAATCTTTTATAGTTTTTATAGGGGGTATTAAATTTGGCATAACAAGTGCTCATGAAAAATTATGAGAAGTATGTGAAGCTACTGCTTGCATCATTTGATTATCTCTAAAATGAATATGCATATCAAGTGGGTTTTTTATAACAAATTTCATAATTAATTTAGTTAGAAACTAATATATATTATTTTTTATATTCTTTTAATGTTAATTCTTTTATATGTTTTGGGATATTATCTGGATGATAAGCTGGGGCATTTAATACACTCATCGCATAAATTTCATTCTTTGGTTTTTCTAAAAAAGTATGTCATCTATGTACTCAATAAATAATAGAGTATCATTTTATATCTAATTTATCTTTTATATCATTTATTGCTTTAGTTAATTGTTTTCAAGATGTAGCATTATTACAAACATCTTCTATAAAAAGTAAATGTTTTCATTTACATTTCTCAGCTTGAGCATCAAAAAGTCAAAGTATTCAATTTCTTTTTTCAGCATAAGCATATTCCATACCAAATTTATCATATCATAATGTTTGAATAATTTTTGGTAAAGATAAGGATCAATAAGCAACTCAAACTATAATCATATTTTTTACTTTTTCTCAAAAAAATTCTTTTATTGCTTTATGATAATAAGGAACAAGTTCTAGTTCCTGAGGTGTTGTAAGTAATCTATAGTTTATAAAATATTCTCATCTCATATGCTTTCAGTCTTCTGTTAATCATTTATATTCAAAATGTCATTTTTCAATAACATTAAAAGACTTTAAAAGTTTAATAAAGTTATCATTATCAGAAAAAACTTTTAAATTTTTATCTACCATAATTATTTATTACATTATTAAAATCATCTCTTAATTTTTGTGCTGCTTTTGCTTGCTGTTTTGGTGTAGAATTTGAACCATTAGGAAACATAACTCATCTTCCTGAATTTATAATACATTTCTTTGGATTTATTCCACTTGCTAAAAAATTTTCTATTCTTCATCCTTGTGCTCAAATTCAAGGAATAAGATATAAAGTATCTGTATTTTTTGTCATTTCTATAAATTTTAAAAACTCTTTATCTTTACCATTATATGTTCAACCAATAACTAATCAATCTACTCATGCTTTTAATCATCTTTTAATACGATTTTGCCAAAGAGTTTCTCAATTTTCATTTTTAAAGTTCATTTCTGTTTTATATTCAGGATTACTCATAAGTCACATTGTTATAATTCCTATATTTCTAATTTTCCCAAATCTCACAATACTTTCAACATTACCAGCATAAGGAGCTATTGTGCATGCATCAAAACCAAGATTTTTATAATCATATAACCAAGAATCATTTGTAAATCATAAATCTGCAATTTTTGAATCTATTATTGCTAATAATCATATTTTATGTATTTTTGAAACTATTTTTTTTAACAATTCCCTTTCTCCAGCTCATCCCCAAGAACCAGCATTTGGTTTTATTGCTGACACATAAGGACTAACTGCTTCTATATATGCTAAACTCCATTCCAATTTTCATACTCACTTTGGTAAACCTTTTTCTCATCTTCCCATTTCATAAAGCGAAGGATCTAAACCTGCACAAATATTACTATTTTTTTCTTCTATAATTTTGTGCCATTTTTTGATAAAATCTCCCATATATAGATATTTACTGAAATTCACTAATATGTTTTATATTAATAAAACTAGTCTTCTTGTCAATCAAGTAAATTTAAAAAATATTATTTTCTAAATTTCTTTTAAAGGAAAAATGGTATTTTAAGATTTGATAAATTATAATTTAATATATATGTATCTCTAATTTCATCAAAATCTTCTATTCAGATTTTTCATAAATACAATTCTTTTAAATCTCTTCAACTATTTAAATAATTTTTTATTTTTAAATATCAGTTTACATAAACAATATCTTTCATAAAACATCATCATTTAGTAATATCTTCAAATCATCTTTTAAGTCTAAGAGTATATAAAAATACTTTATTATAATCATTATCATAATACTCTAAAAGTTTTTTTATTAATTTTTTATAAGAATGTTTTAATGCAAAATTAATAAAATAATATGTTTCAAATATACCATAATATTTATTATCTTTTTTAGTTAAAAATCTATTTTGACTATAAATAGCAATTCATTCTTCTGTTCACAAGTATCAAGCTGTTCCTTTTGAAAATATACTAAACTTTAATTTCTTTCAATTATATTTTCTTAAATAATGTCATTCTATCTCATGTGCTATTATTGATCTCATTTCCTTTTTTCAAACTTTTGCATTATCTCTAAAAATCATACTTTCTCATCTCATAGAAAATCTTGCTGTTATATTTCTTTTTTGTAATAATATTTTTATAGAATATATATGATTAAATTTTTTTACATAATCTTTTATTTCTTCAAATCAAATATATTCTTCTTCTTGTTTAATTTCTTTTTTGTATTGTAAAATATTATTTGAATATTTTAAGTTTTCAATATTCATTTTTCAAAATATTTTTTCTGAAAATATATTCATTCATTCTGTATCTTGTTTTTTAAAAGCTCTTAAAAATTGAAGTTTATTTAAGATTTCTTCTTTTTTTCTTCTATATATTCAATTTAATGGAATTTCTGGAATCTCAATATTATTAATTTTTTGTTCTAATTCATTTATACTAAATTTTATTTCATTATATTTAAACTTTGGTATATATTCTCACTTTGATAATATAAATTTGGTTTTTTCTTCTTCTAAATTATTTGGAGTAGTAAATTTTAACAATAACAATCTACTATCTATTTTCATTAAACTATTATCTATATTAAGTAATTGTTTTTCATAATTTTTAGTTATTGCATCATTTTTTCAAGTAAATATTTTTATATCACTTGATACTGGTATTTCTCATTTTTTATATTTATATGGATCTATTAAAAATCCCTTTAATGATGCTAATCAAAGTATTATATTTATTCCATCTAATTCTTTTACTAAAAATCCTATATTTTTTGTCTTTCACAAAATTTCACAATTAAGTTTAATTTTAATTAAACTTTTAATATCTATTTTTAAAATATCCTTTAAAAAATTTTTATCTATAAAACTTGAGTTTTGAGAAACTCTTATATTTACTAAATATTTATATTTTTTTTCATTTAATTTTATTGTCATATACTCTTTTATTCATAAAACTTTTTTTCAAGTAATATTTTTTATTTTTTCTTCTATATCTCAAGAAAATAAATCTCTTCATAATCTTACTCCTTTTTCAACAGAATTAACTCTAATTCCTTCAACTCTATCAAGTCTTGATTTTAATGGTGCTAAATTTGAAACTTGTACTTCAAGTCATGCTCTTATATTCATTTCAAGTAAAAGTGGTCACATTTTTTCATCAAGCACAACATCACATCATAAGTATTTTATTCCTGTAGTTTTTTGAACATTTACAGCTAACTCTAATATCTTTTTCCAATCAGGTAATTTTATTCATCTAACATCTCAAATTCATGGTATTGATTTAATTATTTTTGATTTTTTCGTAATAAATGTTAATTTTCATGTTCCAATATCAATTCAAACTCAACAAGCTCCTGCATGAAGATTCGCTTTTCATGAAGATTCCTTTGTAGGAACCCTAAGCATAGCCATAACCGGAACCATATTATATACAATAACTCTTATATCTGGTAAACCAAATTTTCAAAGCAATTCTATTTCATTTGATAATATAATTTTCTTTTCTATCAAAACCTTATCTCTTTTTCATGAAAGAGAAAAAAATCAATCTAAAATATATGAAAAATAATTTAAAAGTTTCTTTTTTGTATATGTTTTTCAATTACTTGAAACAAGATTTCATAAAGAATCTTTTTTTTCAAAAATCACTATTCACTTTCAACCATATCAATTATTTGGTTTAATAACAAATGGTGGTTCTAATGTTTCTAAAATATTTTCCTTTATATCTTCATTTTTTTCTATTATATACAAAGTCTCAGGGACAGGTATATTTTTATTTTTTAAGAATTCTTTAGTTTTTAATTTTGAATCAGCTATTTTTTTATCAATAGTAAAATTTCATCACTTTATATATTGAAGATTTCTTGCATTTTGTCATAAAAGTCCATAGTTTCTAAAGAACACGTTTTTTAATTTAAAATATAAAAAATATTTTTCTTCTAAAATTAACTCAAAATATTTTTTATTAAAAACTTCTGAATTAAATCTAAAATAACGATAGAATATTACTTAAGATATCTTCTTGAAGACAAAAAACCACTTAGTCATCACATAAATACAAAAACAATGAATTCTATAAATAAAATACTATAGATATTTTTAAAAAGAAAATCTGAAGAATATGAATCAATAAATAATAATTCTAAATTTTTTATAAATAAAATAAATATAAAAATATTTATAAAAAAAGATATGGCTGAATAAATTATTCCCTGAAGAGAAAATGGTCCATATATAAATTGTTTACTTCATCATACAAGTCTAGTTATAGATATTTCTTCTTTATAATAAAATACAAAATTTCAAATAATAGAATATATTATTAAAAATATAGAAATAATAAATATTCATAAAATTACATAAAGTCCTATTTGTAACATATTTAGTATATTTATTATTTTTACTATTCTTTCATATTGTACTGAATAATGTGAAAAATTATCGTTAGTTTTATTATTTATATTAGACAAGATAAATAATTTATTTTCAATTATTTTATTTAACTCTTTATATTCATCTATCTTTATATTTTGTAAAGTTATTGTTTCTGGTAAAGGGTTATCTTTTTCAATTATTTTTACTAATTCTGAATCTTTTTTTTGTAACTCAATTAATACTTCTTCTTTATTCTTATAAATATATTTTATTTCCTTAAAAGTATTTTCTATATCTGATTTTAAATCTTTAACTGCAATTGAATTATTATCATAATTTTCTGATAAGTATAAAGAAATTGTAAGTTTTGAATTAATTGAATCAATAAGTTTAAAACTTACATTATGTAATACTAACAATATATTTATAAAAAACATTAAAAGCGTTAGTATTAAAATTGAAGATATGCTTAAAAATTTATTTCTTAAGATATTTTTTACAGAATATTTAAGTAAGCGTATGAACACTGTTTTTAAATTTAAATTATATTTATTTAAAGAATAAAAAGTATTCTTATTTTTGCAAATAATTATAGTTTTTTTATAAATAAATATTTAATTGTATTTATAGGGTTTGTCAATTTATTTTTTATAAGATATAAATTAATTTATGTTAAAATATAATTAATTATGTTTTAACATAAATATTTTATGAAAAATATTAAATCGCTAGTTAAAAAAAATCTAGAAGATTCTTATACTGACTTAAAAATTTTAATTGAGAATTTAGGGGGGTGGTTAAAAAAAACGAAACCAAATAATCTAACAAAAAAAGTTAAAAATGATTATGAAAAACTAAAAAAAGAAGCTGATGAAATTTTAAACAAACTTTACGAAATGAAATCTTCTTTAATCCAAGATGAATATATAAAAATAGATTTTAATTGATTTTTAATTCCTATAATCTTTAATAAAAAAACTAAAACATTAAAAATAGGTAATGAAAATTTTAAACTTTTTAATATTCAAATATGAAAAGATATAAAATCTAAAGATATAAAAATAAAAGATTTTCTAATCAAAAAAAGAAAACCTGTTTTATCTATTTTAATTCCTAGCTTAACTGCTAAAAAATTTTGATTAGCCAAAAATACATCAAAACATTTAACTTTAGAATGAGTAATAAAAAGAGAAGATATAGCTGAAGTTTCTAAATGGCTTTTAATATATGGAAAATGAAACTTTAAATTAAAAATGAATAATTTAGATGTAAAAGTTGAAATAGAAAAGGTAAATTAAGAAAAGTTTGAAAACTCTAAAACAAAAAAATAATTATGTGAATAAAGACCGGTCTTTTAGTAACTAATATGTGTACTAGAGATTGGTCTTTTATTGTCAATAGTTTCAATCTAAAGAAAAGAAAAATACTAATTAATATTTTCTAAATAAATATCAGGTCTCCAAAATTTTTTAGGGCTATTAACAACAACCTCTTTTAACCATCATGGAATCTTCTGTGGAAAATAGTTATTAATAGTTTCTTGTGTTAATAACTGATTAAATAAATAATATTTATTTGGTGTTCAACCAACAGCATTACTAGAGTCAATTCTGCTCGGAATATCAAGTATATTTATTTTTAAATCAGGAAAAGCATCAGAATAATTTAATATAAGATTAATATCATCTTTGTCTATATCAAAAATTAAACTTTGACATCAACCACAAGATATATTATATATTTTTTCATCTATAATAATTTTATCAATCTTTTTATTCTTAATAGGAGGAGTCTTATTAATTTTATCTTTAAAAACTATTTGTACATTTCATAGCTTTAAAATTTTTTCACTTATAGTTAATACTCATTTTTTTATAAATTCTATATTTCATGGAATAAAATTTGATCCCCTTGGTGTCAAATTTCCTGTAGATATAGCACTAGCTAATGTTGTACCTTTATCTTCTAATTGATATCTATCTTTATTTCCTTTTTGTTTATCAAAATAAGATCATAAGTAATCTAAACTAAACTTATTTTCTTTTGCAACTTTATCTTGAACTAAAAATAATTTTCAATTTTCATCTTCTAATTTATAGCCTCATGTTACATGATACTCTTCTTTATTAATGAAAATTTTTTTTATTGTTCAATTTTTATTAAACTCAATTTTAAATTTTCATTTTTTACTTTTATATTCATTATTCTCAAATATTCATTCTGTTTCACTAGTAATCATTTCATTTGCTTGATTTTTTATATTTTGCACTGTACTTTCTGCCTTCTTTATAGTATTATTAAAATTTGATAAAATACTATTACCTGAAAACATACTATCAAATTTTTCTTTAATTGGATCAAAAATAGAAGTAAACAATCATCAAACTAGTGCTATTACTCAAGCTTTTAATCACTTAAACGAAAACCATCATCCTTTTTCTTCTACTTCTTTTGATATTTTATCCCAAGAAAATCATCTTTGTTTAGCTTTTTCTTTCATTTTAAATTTTGCTTCTTTATTTTGCTTATCTTTGTTTATAAAATCCTGAAGTAATTTTATTTTTCTGTCTAATTTATCTTCTATATTTAAAGATTCTTGTTCTAATCTATTTAATTCTATACTTATTTCTTCTTCTTGTCTAATTTTTTCTTTTGATACAGATAAAAGTCTTTCATATTTATCTGGTGTTATTTCTCACTTTTTTTCTTTTTTTCCCAATAACTCTTTTTCTTCTAATGTAAAGAATTCTATATTTCACATATTTTTTATTTTTAATAATTTATTTATATTTAAAATATAACATATATTTAATAAAAAAACAAAAATATTTATTAAAGACTGGTATCTAATAACTAAAATATTTACTAAATACCAGTCTTTAATAATAGAAGAAATTTTATTATTTTTATGATTTAAGTAAATCTTTAATACCATCTCCTTTTAATCAATTTTTTACTCATGCTACAGCTTTAAAAGGAGCTTTAATTATAGGAGTAACTCATCAAATCATTGCTTTTGTTGGTTTCTCAACTGCCCATTTCCATCAAAATTTAGCTACATCTTTTGATTTTTTTAAAGCATAAATACTTCATTTTCAAACTGGATAAGCAAGTCAAGCTACAAGTGCTGCTGGAGCTAATGAAGTACTAGATACAGCAAGTCAAGCTCATAATCATAATGCTTGTATTGCTAATTTCTTTTTTCATTCTATTTTCATTTTATCTGCTAATTTTCCTCAATAATATCATCAAAGTCAAGAAAGAACTAAAGGAGCAGATGCTCAAACCATAGCTCATCAAGATTTAGCTGCTAAAATTGTATCAACTGATCACTTTACTCATCATATTATTCATTTAGTAGCTAATCATAAAGTTTTAGTTATACCAAAAGAATTAGCTATTCAATCTACTGCTAGAGCAGAAGCTCATAAAGCTATCTTAGGGTATTGTTTTGTTTTTTGTACAGTTCAAGAAACTGCTTTTGTTAATTTATTAGACATTTATTCATATTAAAAAATATAATATATTTAACATTAATATAACATATCTATTATTATTTGTCAAGATAATGAATATTATTTATGTGTTTTTATAAAATCTTTTATTTCTTGTATACTTCAAGGATCTTTTAAATGCATTACTTGAAGTAATACTATAAACTCTATATAAGATTTAACTGATGGATGCCATTCTTCTCAAACAATAAAATCTGTAAGTCATGATATTCAATACATTAAAGAACCTTCTTTTATGGCTCCTTCTGCATATCAAGTTCACTTTAAAACTTTTTGTATAGATTCTTTTTCTAAATACTTTTTTGGTATTTTTTGAGAAAAATTTTTTATAACTCACATATCTCAATTTAATGAAAAAAACCTTAAAGAGTTTAGTGTTCACATAAATATTATATTTTTTATAAGCTCTTTTCTATTAAGCAATCATTTATCCCAATCTGAGAAATTTTCTCTAAAAATAAGATTTGAAGCAATTGTAGCTCCTTCATAAAAAGATATTCCTTCTATAGCACTTGATCATATAAAAGCCCCTATATCTCAAACTGTAATTATTTTATCTCATATTTGTATTTTATACATTTTTCAAACTTTTCATCCTTGCTCTAAAAGAAAGGCTGTTTTTCAACCCTCCAATCTTAATATCTTTGTTCATCTTTCAATTAAATATCTCCCAGTTTTTAAATTCTTAAATCCAGAACCTGTTTTATAAATAGTTCTTGATAACCTTCATCATTTACCTAATCACTCAAATCATTCTGTTATAAGAGTTCAGGCTTTTCATGCTTTATTTGCATAAGCTAATGCTTCTGCAGTTTTTAATGCTACCTGTGTTCATTTTATAGCAAGCATTCAAGCTCACATAGTTATAGCTCAAAGAGCTATATTGACTGCAAAATCTATAGCTAAATCTATATGCTTGTCTGCTATTGTTTTATAGTCTCATTGAGTTTTATTTCATAATCAAGTTAAGTTTGCATATAATCAAACTAAACTTTCATCTTGTTTTCATCTATAATCAAAACTTTCTATCTTTTGTCTAATTAAAATATGTTTATAGACATCTAATATTGCTTTTCTTGTTTCTTGTTTTATTTGTTTTTCCAGTTTTAGTTTAAATTCTTTATATGTTATTTCTTTTCATCATTTTGATTTAATTTCTTTATTATTTTCTTTCCATTTATCTTTTAAGCTTCTTTCAATTTCATCTTCTATTTTTGTTTTTGTTTTTATTAATTCAAAGGCTAATTTACTTGATAATTTTTTATTTCATATTTTTAAATTAAGTAACTTGTTTTTTAAATATACTTTTTTATTATAATTAGAGTCTATACTCATAGTAGAATAAGTATTATGATAATCATCATCAAATGAATCTAAAGCTTTTAATACTTGTCAGCTATCTTCATCTTCTAATATCTCAAATAATCTAGGATTATTTGAAAAAGTATTTATATCTTTAAACCTATTATCTCTTTGCAATATTTTTTCTGCTACTACTTCCTTTACTCATTCACTATTTCAAGAATTTCCTCAATACCTCATTAAATTAAAAATCTGTATTTCTTTTTCTTCTATAGTTCAACCATTTAAAAATATCTCCTCCACTTTCTTCATATCATCACTACCAATAATAGATTCCTGAGATTCTGCTTTAAATATAGAGTCAAAGATATCTTTTACTTTTTTTTCAAAAATTTTCTTACTTATAGGTACTACAAAATCTTGTCTTTTTTCTTCTACTTGTTTTATTTGATCTCAAATTATATTATCATCATCTCTTGCCCACTTAAACCAGATAAATTGTTTTATTTCATATGCTTTTAATATCCATATATTTATTATATCATTTAAAAAATGTATTTGATTTTGTTGATTATCTAATTGTTCTATAGCTTTATTTTGTTTTATATATTCATCTAGTTTTCTTTTTTTCTCTTGATTCCAAAAAGTATTAATTAACCAATAAGTTAATTCTTTTCAAAATACAATTAATTCTCAATTTTTATTTGGTTTTATATATGGCTCTATTTCTTCCCATGTCATTTCTTTAAATTGCTCTTTTGTTACTTGTTTTTCAAGTCAACTATCTATTTCTCTTTTTATTTTTGATAAATCTTGTTTTACTTTTTCTCTATCTATATCAGTAAATTTATCAGGATTTCTTGTAAAATTATCAAAAAACATATTTTCTTATTATTAATTATTTTGCTCTTCTAGATTCTCTTTTTATTTCTTCTATTTTTTCTTCTATTTCTTTTTTTGCTACTCCTTCTTTTTTTGAGAAATCTAATAACTCCTTTTTTTGTTTTATGCTAAATTCTCCAATTTTTGCTTTTAATTTTTTTTCTATTCTTTTTAATTTCAATGCTATTTCTAATTGCCAATTTATATATTTTTCTAAAAAAGGTTTTTCTTTTATTATTTCATCAGGTATAGCTAAAGTTGATCAATATTTTTTTATATAAAGTTCTATTAATTTTTCTTGAATAGCTTTCTTTACAATTTCACTATATGATGGGTTTTCTGGAAGAATTGTTGGCAAATCTATTAAATATTTTTTTAAATCACTTCTTGCATCTTCATAATCCTCTAGTCTTGTAGGTGTATCTGTATAAGATTCTAAATACTCTATTTGTTTATTTAATTTTTCTTTTTGTTTAAATTCTTCTTTTTCTTTTTGTTCTTTCTGTATTCCTTTCTGAACCATAAAATCTTTTATATTTTCTGGTAAAATATCTAAACTAATTTCATTATTTTTTATAAATTCTTTTAACTTTATTTTTTCTTCTGGTGTTAATCCATCAAATAAACTACTTAATTCATTTTTAATATTTAATTTAAAATCTTGTAAAGTAATTCATTCATTAATATCTCATCACTTTATATTTAAATCAGTTTTTAATCTTGTAAAAAATTCTTCATATGTAAAATCTACTCATTGTGTAATATCTCAAATTAAAATATTATATTTAGAATCAATATTTACTCTTGAATTATAATTTATAATTATAGCATAATCTTTAATATTTTTTAATAAACCTTCTTGTAATTTTTTATTTTTATAAATTCAAAATCCATCATTTTTAAAATGTTTTTTTCATAATTCTTCTCACTTTTCTTTTAATTTTTTTAACTCACTTTCAATATCAAAATTTTCATTTACTAAAATAATTCATCAATTTCTAACTTTTTCAACTAAACTATCTTTATCTTCATATCTAATTAAAATTTCTCATTTTTCTATTTGTGCTTTAATTTCTTTTATTTCTTTTTTATTTAATTCTTCTTCACTTAATAAATTTTTTAAAATTTTAATAGATTTAAAAGCTGGCAAGTATCATTTTGATATTTTTATTAACTCAAGCCTTAATTGTTCTTCTGTATATTTTCAATTATTAACTTTTTTTTCTAATATTTTTAAAACTTTTTTTTCAAAAAACCTTTCTTTGTCATTAGGAAAATTTATTGAATCTAAATCTATGATATTTCTCAAATTTTCCCATAATTCTCAAGATAATATTTCTTTTGCTTTTTCTTTTGATTCTATAACTTTTTCTCAAGTTTTTAAAATATCTTCAAAATTAAAATTAACTTTTTTTTGTTTAGGTTTTAATCAAATAGAATTCCAAAATTTTCAAAGACTCTTATAAAAATCCTTGAAACTAGTAAATTTAATATCTTTTATTGATTCAATAAAGTTATTAAACTTTGAACCAAAAATTTTATTATCAATTAAATCTTTAAATTCTTTTTCTGTAAGCTCTAATTTTCAAGAATTCATTAAATCAATTAATTTTTGTATAGTCTTTTTTCTAGTAAAAATTTTTAATTTTGAAATTCTCTTTTTTCAATTTAAAATATCATTAAATTTTTCATCATATCTTCATTCAAATATTACTCATTTAAATAAATCTTTTATTCTATTATCTTTTTTTAAGATATCTTTAAAATCTTTTATATCAATAATTTTTCATTCTATAATTTTTCAAATTTTTTCTTCTATTTCATATGTAGAAAAAACTTCTCAACTATTAAATATATTTTCAAAATACCTATTTACTCTTTGTTTTAATTCTTTCTTTTCTTCTAAAGATAAATCTTGTCTTCATCTAATATATTCTTCAATATATTTTATATTTTCTCATTTTACGTCACTATAATTTTCTCAACTAAATTTTAATCTAACATTTTCATAATCAAATGAAACTCAATTAAAATATTTTTTTAAAGGATCTAAAACTTTATCATTAATTTCAGAAGTAAAATTATTTTCAACATAAGAAATAATTTTACTTCTTTTATTTAACATCAAAGGTTTTAATAAAATATCAATATATTTATTTTTTATTGGAGAATATTTATCATGAAATTTTCACATTCAAAGAGCTTGTCATACTTTATCCCAAAAAATTCATTCTGCATATCTAAATGTTTTTTTAATTTTTTTCTCATCACTAGTATCTTTTCAACTATCATCCAAATTATGATCTAAAACATTTATAAATTTTTCAGCTTCATTTAAAATTTTCATTCTATCCTTATCATTTTTATAAGTAGCTTTTAAAATTTTTAAAATATTTTTTCTTTTTGTTAATTGAACAGATTCTTTTGTATCTCAAGCATTATCTGCAAAAGGATGAGATTCTTGTAAATATTCTCAAATAGCAAATTTTTTAAGTAAAGGAAATTCTGAAGATATAATTCTAGCATTAATATTTTTTATTATAGAAGAATAAGAATTAGATAAAGTATAAGCTATAAGAAAAGATCATATATAAGCTCATACTCATAATAAACTATCTAAATCTCCTTTTTTTAGCAATTCATAAGATAATACAAATGGAGTTTTTAAAATATTTCATCAAGTTTTTACAAAATTCCAAACAAAATTAGCAGTTCACTCAATTGTAATTCTTGCAAAAGATTGAAATTCATCTTCAGCTTGTCTTTTTAATATGTTAATATAATTTATAGCTTGTTTTCTATCCTTAAAGATAACTGTTTGTCCATCTCAAAAATCAATTTTTATATTTGTATCTTTATCACTATATTTTGTTAATTGTTCTCATAATTTATTAAAATAATCATTTAAAAATTTTAATTGAACTTTTTTTCATTTTTCAAGTCATTTATATATTTCTAAAATATTTTGTTTTAATATTTGTTTTTCTGTTGAAGAAATCTCTAATTCTGAAATATATTCATCTAAATATTTACTAAAATCTTCTCCAGTTATTTCTCAATCAATTGATAAATTAAATAATTTTTCTAATTCTTTTAAAGTCTTATTTTCTTCCTCTTTTTGAGATTGTTTCTTCTTTTCTTCCTTCCCTCCTCATTTAATCTCTTCATCATAAATTCTTTTTGCTTCAAGCGCTAAATCAAGTATCTTTGAAGCTGCTTCTACCTTATTTTGTATACCATTTATTTCTTGTTTTATATTTTCTATTTTTTGTTTGGCTTGTGAAGGTAGTCTTAATAAATCTATTTCTTCTAAAATATTTCTTGCTTGTCTTATAGACATAACATGTAAGCTTTGTGGTAAAATATTAGACATTTGAATAGATGTATCTTTTTTTACTTCTCCTTTTGTTTTATTATATTCAATAACAATATTATATAATTCTATAACATTTTTATATTGTTTATCTAGCGGTAAACCTCAATTATTTTGTAATCTTGTAATAATATTATTAGTAATAAAAGTATTTCTATAAATATCAGAAGCTAAAATAAAATCTAATTTCTTTTTTATAGACCTTCATAACATATTTTCTGGTAAACTATTTTTATATTTTTGAATAGAGGTTTTTAATTTGTATTGATTTTGAGCTATGATATTATCTGCAATTTCTAAACTTGATTGCTCGCTTGGTTTATGTCTTCAGTATGTTCTTATATTTGGCATCTGTTTTATAATTAAATATTAAGAATTGATTTTATCTTACTTTTCACAATATCTTCTCAATATCATAATTTATCTAAAGATTTTTTTATAAATCATCTTCATGATAATATAGTTTTAATATTTCTTATACATTTTTTTAATTTTGTATGGTCTCCTCAAGATAATAAATTATCTTTTAATAATGTTAATAAATCTCTTATTGTATCATTTTTTTCTACATTTACATATGTATTCCCTTCATCTGTCTGCCTAAACTCCTCATATATTTTCAAAATCTCTGGAGTATCTTTTACTTTTTCATTCATCTTTTTTTCTAATTCTACTTCTGCTATTTCCTCTAATTTTTGTTTATAAGCTTCTTTAAAACCTTTTGGATCATAATCTAAATCTTTAGCTATTTTTATCCAACTATCATAAATAGATCATATTTGGGCTAATTTTGCTGTATTTAATTTCTTTATATAATCATTCTCTAATTTTTTAATTTCCTTATCAATACCTTGTTTTAAGGTTTTGTATGTTTCAATATTTTTATCAAGATATTTTAGATTCTTTTCTTGAAAAGTTTTTATACCTGTTATAAAGTTCTTTTCATTATTAGAATAATTTGGTATTGTATCTGACAAACTTTTTATCAATTCTGTTTCTTTTTGTGTTAATTCTGTTTCTTTCGTTGTTATATCTATACTTAAATTATTTGTTATATTATAATCTTGTCCAAATAATTGTGTGCATAAATTTTGTAATATTATCAACCTACACTGCTCCGGCGATGAGTACCATCAGCTTGTTATTCCAAATTTTTCTAAAAGAGCCTGTACATCTCAAGCTAAACTTTTTACAAAAACTTTATCTTTTATAGTTGTTAGTTTATCTCTAGCTTCTTTTAATTGTTGTAAACTTTTTATATTACCTACTGCTATTTCATCTAATTCTGCTTCATCTTTTTTTATAATTTTTTCTAAATTTTCTTTAAATTTTGATTCACCAGATTTAGTTAAAGCTATAATTGTTTTCACTTGTTCTAATGCTTGTTTTGCTCAATTATCACTTAAACTTGTACTATCTATCCCAGCTATCAAGCTTAGTGATTTTATATTGTCTGCATTTTGTACTAAGGCTCGTATATACTCATCATAACTATCAAAAGGATTTGTTAGGCTTGTCATTTCGTTTAAAGATTTATTTACTTTTTCTATAAATTCATTAGGATTATCATTTATTTGATTTACTATAACTGCTTGTATTTCTTTCTCTTTATCTATTCATCATATTTTTTCTAAAATCTCTATTTTTCTTTGTCTTAGTTGGTCTATAATCGCTTTTATATTTTGCGTTTCTTGAAGTTTTTCTTGTAAAGAAGTAACTTTATCTTTTTCTATTACTCCTAAGATTTTTTTTCATTCTGTGATATATTGTTCTATTGTCTTTACTTTTACATTTTCTGTTTCTTCTAGAGGCTTTAAAGTTGGATCTCAGGTTAGATATGTAATAGTGTTGTTTAATAACTCTGTTCACTTATTTACTGCTTGTTGTCAAACTCAAACAATTCAAAGTTGAGCATCAGTAGTTACTTTTATGATAAACTTTTTCCTTTTTTCAATTCCTTCTACAACTTCTTTTATTTCTTTATATTTTTTTATAATTTTAGTAATTGTATTATTATTATTTATCTTTTCTAAAGCTTCTATTGTTTTTTGAATATTTTTTGGTGTAGATTTAGATGCTACAAAAGGGATCCAATAAGTGGAAATACTATTAGATAATCAAATAGCTTCTTGAGCTTGTGCTTTTAATGATGACTCTCATTGTAAGAGATACTCAGAGTTAAAAGGTAATCATGGTAACTGATTTATTAAATTAAATATCTCTTTATTAAACTTTGTTTGTCATGGTATATATTTTTTTACTTCTTTTTTAAATCAAGCTTCTTCCCATCTATTATCTATAAATAAATCTGATACTGTGGCATCTCTTGTCTCAGGATCAGTATCCCTTAAAAGTTCTATAAATTTCCATATATCTATACTTGATAACTTATAAGTAGTTGTTAATTTCTTATAAGTATCTTTTGATATAAAATCTTTAATATTGCTTTCTTTAAGTTTATCTTGACTTATTTCTGACTTTTGTTTAGATAAAAATGTCGGATCATTTGATAATAGCATAAACATTTTATCAAACTTTTCTCTTTCAAACAGATTCTTTTCTTTATTTACTGTTATCATTTTAGCATATTTGAGTTTATGATCAGGTCTTAATCATTTAGGTTCAAGAGTTAAAGCTTCTTTTATATTATTTTTTAAAAACATCATATCTATAGGTCAAGTATGTTTTTTTCTTGGAGTATTGTGTCATGCTGGATTTTTTTCAAAAAAACCAGATCATATTTTGTTGGATAATCAACTATTTAAATAATCTTGAGTTATATCTAATCATAAAGTAGCAAAAATTGCTGCATATGCTCAGTTTTTCATCCATTTTTCTGGTAAGATTTTAGATGCAATCCAAGCTAATATTCATGCAAATATAACAGCTGGGATTTTTGACATAATAAGATGTTTTAATTCTCAATTTTTTATTACATTATTTATTTGTGAATAAGCTTCTTCTCTTTTTTGATTAAAATCTTGTACAAATTCAAGAGCTTTTTTACTAACTCTTGCTTCATCAATTACATAAGATTTTGTTAAATACAATTTCTGTAACCATATAGTATTGCCTTCAAATTGTTCAGCAATTCATTGTATATTAGTGTTTTTATTTTTTGCTTCTAAAACATTTATTTTATCTTCTATTTGTTTTAAAAAAACTTTTTTATTTTTTGAAGCTTCAGCTTGAGTAGCTGGAGTATCTCATCTAAAATCATTTGGACCCCAAGGTTTTTTAGTCTCTGGATTTTCTAAATTAAAATGATCTATCACTGATTGTATCATGTTGTCTGATATATTTTTTTCAAAATTTCATTTATTATCATCTTCTTGTGTTTCAGAAGAAAGTATTGCAATAGCTTGTAAATCAGATTGTGATATATTTAAATCTGTTATTTCTTTTCAAGTTTTAGAATCTTTTATTTTAAATTTATTCTTTGTATTATCAAAATATACAATTAATCATTCTTTTTTAAATCTTCTTTTTATATAGTCTATCAAAAATCTTTTATCTTCTTTTCTATCTTTTCACAAATCTATATCTTTATTTATTATTTGTAATTCTGCTACTAATTCTACTAGATTTTTTCTTAGATATATTTCATTTTTAGTTTTTAAATCAGTTGCTTTTATCTGTATAAAAAACTGATTAAATTTTTCTAATTCTTGTGATTTTTGTTTTTTATCTCTTCTATTATTATATAGAGCCAATAATGTTTCTATCTCTTTAAATAATTTTTCTTTATTTGTTATAAATTTTGTGTCTGGATTTTGCTCTCTCTGAATTTGAGTAATTATTGTTTGTAAAGCATTAAAATCAAATCATTTTAATTTTGGAATAGAAAAATTTCTATTTAAATATTTTACAGAAGCAATTTGAGTTAAAATAATGTTTTTATTATTAATTATTTCTGATTTTTTATTTCAAGATAAAGAAAGTACTTCTTTCTCTAAATTATTTAACTTTTTTTTAGCTTGAAAATAAATAACTTTTCTATCTTGCCAATAAGTATCAATTTTATTTTTATTTTTATAATACCAATTAACTGCCTCTTTTGCTTGATTAATAGGAACACTTTGTATAAAAGTATTTCAAAATCAATCATCTTTTATTTGTATATCTATTAGATTTCATCAATTTCTTTTTATATAAACTGGATATTCTAATATTTGTAATTTTTCTAATTTATTTCATGCAACTAATTTAGACTTTATCCAACCTTTATTATTTGATTCATTATTATCAATCAATGCTTGAAAATTTTTTTCAACTTCTTTATTAAGTCTGTTTTTATTATTAATATTTTCATTTGGAGATGTTTCAACATTAACTCAACTAAACTCACTTTTTATCCCCATCATAAACATATTTTTATAATACTTTAACATATTTTATTAATTAAATTTTAAACTTCTATTTTTATTTTAACATATAAAAAAAACTCTAGCAAAAACTAATGCTAGACTTTTTTATTTTTTTAAGTAATTAGCTTTTTTATTTAAAATTTAAATAAAAAATAAAATGATTTTTTTGCAAAAAAATATTTTTTATGATATTATTTATTTATATTTTATTTTTTATTTTTCTTAAAAATAATAGAAATGTGAATAGAAACTAATAAATGTAGATATCAAAAAAATAAATGAGAAACAAATAAAAAAATTACTCCTGATGTTATAAAAAAAGCTAGTGAAGCTAGTATAAAAATAGATGCTTCCTCTGGCTTAGCTATTACTAAAACAAGTGTTGGATTAAGTGATTTAAGAAAATGAGTAAAGATTCATGCCAATGATACAAAAAATATTCCTAAACTTCAAAATAACTGATGGATTGATTCAATATTAAATAAATTGCCTAATAAGTTATATGAAATTGTTTGATGAAAAATCTATGAAAATTGAGATTTAGAAATAAAAATAACTAGAAGTTGAATATTAAAAAAAATAATTATAGCTTGAGTTGAATATATTCTTAATCCATGACAATGGGATATAATTAATAAAAAATTTACTATAATGAAAGATGAGCAAACAGAAGAAGATTTTTTAATAACAAATAGCAATAAAGAAGAAATAAAAATTAACTTATCTACTTTAGTAAAAAATATAAAAGTAAAGAAATTAAAAAATATCTATTTAGTTCATAAAGATTTTGGATTTTCTGGATTATGAGATATAACATTTGAAATAGCTTAATTTTTTATTTATTTATATATATTTTATGAGTGAAAAAATTAATACAAAAATAGATTTAAATAATTTAGAAAATTGAAATTTATTAAATTTAACAGAAAATCAAATAAATAATTTCAGGGTTTTTCTTGAAAAAAAACATTCAAAAGAAAAACTTTGAATAATAGAATTAACTACTGAAGAATTACAAAAAGTAAAATCATTATTAGAAAAGGATAAAAAATATGAAGAATTTATTTTTTTAGAACAACAATTATCTGAAATAACAAAAACTTCGGAATTAATGGCTTGAACAAAAATAGAAAAGCTATTAACTGAAGTAAATATAGACAATTTCTCTTATGATTTACTTTTTGGAAAAAACTGAAAGCTAAACAAATTAAAGTGAATATCCGAGATAACAAAGAGAAATTTATCAACAGGTTTTAGTTTATTTATGCTTGAAAAAATAAATGAAATACTAGAATCTAAAAAAGGTAAGTGAATATTAGCGTCAATAAAAGACATTATAAATACTTCTAATTTAAAAAAGCTATTAAAATGAGAATGATGATCTTATTTTAAAGATATACTTTGAAATGATATATGGATAAAAGTAAAAAGTTGATTTAAAAAAATAGATACGATTAATTTTGATTCTATAAAATTAAATGAAAATGAAATAAAAAATCCGATTATTTGAAAAAAAATATTTGATACAGCAAAAACTGAAGAAATTGAAATAAATAATGAAAATATTAGTAATAAACAAAAAGTATATATAAAAGAGTTGTGAGAAAAACTATGAAAAAATATACCTGTTATATGATTATTTGAGCAATTTTGAGAACAAAGAGATACTTTTTGAAAATGAATTGAAAAAGCTATGTGAAGTGTTTCTCCTAATCTAATTAATAGTATTAAAAATTATTCTGAAAATCCTTGAGCTTTTGCTAAATTTATAAGATTTATTCTAAATATTTTTAATATAAATTTAAATAATACTTTAAATAACTCTTATGTAAAATCTATAAAACAAATATTTACTGAAAAAATAACAAATGAGGAATATAAAAATCTTATTTTTCAAAAAGAGAATTTAAGTAACGATTTTTTCAAAAATATTGATAAAAATAAATTATGAATATTGGATAAACTGAAAGCTATAGCAAAATTAAAATGAAAAAAGATCTATAAAAAAGATTTTATATTATGATTATTAAACAAAGAATGACCATTAAAAAATAAAAATATAGTTAAAAATTGAAATATTAATTATAAAGAATTGGTAAAATCAATTGATGAATATAAAAAGACTTTTAAAACTAAACAAAAAGTTGAATCAAATCAAAATATTTCTTCAAATATGCAAAAGAAAAAGGCTTCTAAAGATAAAAAATCTCAAAAATTAAATACATTAAATGATAATTGAAAGAAATTTGAATGAAATATTAATTGAACAAATATAAAAATAGAAATTGAAAATAATATTATTAATTATTCTTTTAATTGAAAAAAATATAAAACTAAAGTTCCTTTTATATATAGAAACTGATGAATTGAAATAAAAAAAGAACATGAAAATTATAAACTAAGAATATGATGGAAAAGAATAAATTTAAAAGATATCATAGAAATAAAAAACTCTCATATTTTAATAAAAGATATAATACCGTGGTTTAATATAAAAATGGAAGAAGTAGAGTAATTTTATCTAAAAATATTTAAAAATTTGAATGTTTTTTGTTTTTTTATATTTCATATATAAAATGTGAAAATTATAGATTAATAAATAAATACATGAAACTTTCTGATTTTGATTATCATTTGCCCAAAAATCTTATTGCCCAGACTCCAATAGAAAAAAGAGATAACTCAAAACTTTTGATACTAGACAAACAAAGTGGACAAATAACAGATAAAAAATTTAGTAATATACTAGATATATTATGAAAAAATGATGTTTTAGTTGTAAATAAAACTAGAGTAATAAACGCTAGATTAAAAGGTTTTATAAAAACTAAAACAAACTCTAAAGAAAAAGAAGTAGAAATATTTCTTCATAAACAAATCTCTTATAATATATGGGATTGTCTAGTTTATCCATGAAAGAAACTAAAAATTTGAACAGAAGTTAATTTAGTAGCTCATAGTGATAAATTGATTTGAAAAATAAAATCTATTTCTGAATCTTGAAGAATTATAGAATTTAACAAATGATGAATAGAGTTTCTAAATATAATCGAAAGTGTTTGAGATGTTCCTTTACCTCCTTATATAAAAGAAAAACTGAAAAATAAAGAAAGGTACCAGACTGTCTACAATGAAAATTCTTGAAGTGTTGCTGCTCCTACTGCTTGACTTCATTTTACAACAGATTTACTCAAAAAACTAGAAACAAAATGAGTGAAAATAGAAAAAGTTTTACTACATGTATGACTATGAACTTTTAAAAATGTACAAACAGAAGATATAAGACAGCATAAAATGCATAAAGAATATATAGAATTAACAAAAGAGGTGGCTAAAAGATTAAATAAATATAAAAAAGAATGAAAAAATATAATTGCAGTATGAACAACTAGTGTAAGGGTTTTAGAAAGTTTTAGTGATAATTATTGAGTATTAAAATACTGAAAAAAAGAAACTGATATTTTTATATATCCAGGTTATAAATGGAAATTTGTTAATAATATAATAACTAATTTCCATTTACCAAAATCAACTCTTTTAATGCTTGTATCAAGTTTTGTTTGAAAAAATAATATAAAAAAAGCTTACACTCATGCTATAAAACAAAAATATAGATTTTTCTCTTTTTGAGATGCTATGTGGATAAAGTAGATTTATCTTCCTTTGATCCAAAACTATGGATATCCCTATATTCATCAACTATATTTAAAACTTTTCTGGCCTTATTTAAAGAATTTGGAACAAATCACATTTCAAGATTTGATGTGCTTCCAGCTGTTTTTATACTTAAAATTCAATAATCTAGTAAATTAGAAAGAAGTCCTTTTGTTGAAGAATTTACTTCCTGAACTTGTCAAAGATTACATTCTGTTTTTGCTCTATTTAAAAAAGATTTTTGTTCTATAAATATTATTCTATTATTTGTAATAATAAACAAATCTAATTCATGGTTAAGCCATTCTATATATAAAAAGATAGAAAAAAACATCCAAAATATAATAAGTAAGAGATTAATCCGTAATTCAAATCATATAATAAAAAATAAAATTATAGTTAATATTGCTCCTCATATAAAATATAGTCATAATATAGTAAATACTATCCAATGTCTTCTAATAATAAATTCTATTTTTTCTCAAGGTCTTAATTCTTTTAATTCTAACATAATCTATTTTTATAAATTATTTAATTAATACTTGGTTTTTTAATATATAGTGGTGTTACTATTTTTTTATCGTCAAATTTTATTTTTTTTATAATTGTATTATAATTTATTTCTTCTATTAAATCAATTTTTTTTAATAAAAAATTATTGTTTAAATCTCCATATATCTTTTTATTCTTATTTAAAAAATCCTCATTTTTTACTATTTCTATTTCAGATAATCTATTATATTTTACAAATACATCTCTTTTTGAACTTGATTTTATTATAGGGTAGTTATCAAATAAATCAAAGAAACTTATTTCTGTTATATTTATTTGTTTATATACAAAAGCTATTGTATTTATAATCAAACTTATAATTCTAACTCATGTAAAACTTCATGGTCAATGTACTACTAATATATTATTAATATTTTTATATAGTATTTTGTTTTTAATTAAAAAGGCATCTATAATATTACTTAGTTTTGAACTTTCATTTCACAATATATTTAATTTTTCTATGTCTACAACTTGTCTATTATCATTAAATAATATAATTGTTCATTTTTGTGAAATTGCATTTAAAAATAAATTCATAACATGAGAATTAAATTATATTTAAAATTATATTATAAGCATATATTTTTTTGTAAAGTTAAAAGTTGTTTTAATAAGTTTATTTTTATAATTGTGTGGTTGTAAAAATAAGTAAGAATTCAATGTCAAATTTTAATATAAAATTAGAAAAAAATAAAAGCTATATAAATACTTGAAATTTTTTCTCTAAATGAAAAATAATTAAAGAAAATTTAAAACATAGAAAATCTATAATTATTATTATAGAAAATCAGCAACAAGTTGAGCAATATAAAAAAATTTTTTCTCATTTAAAACAAAATTTTTATAAATTAGAAACAGTAAATGATTTAATTAGTATCAAAAATAATAATAAATGCTTTTTCTTTATTTTAGCTGAAAATATTGAAAAATATATAATAAGTAAACATATTATAGATACTAAGAAAATTAATTTAAATATAAAACAAGAAATAAAAGAAGATAAAATTATAGGAAAACTAAATGATTTATGATATTCTTTTTCACATTATGAAAAACCATGAAGTTATAAAAAAGTTTGAGATATAATAACAATTATAAATTTTAATTTTACTTATAAATATCAAATAAGTTTTTGGTGAAATCAAATCGATAACATAAATGTAGAGGAACTTTATTTTTGAACAAAAAAAGATATACAAAAAGTATCCTCTATAGTAATATGAAGTAATGATAGTATATTTTCAAGTAAAAAAAATGATTTTAATATAACTAAAATAATAAAAGATACTTTTTGT
>CAMZKR010000130.1 GCA_947311335.1 uncultured bacterium | reverse complement strand
ATTTTTTTTTATTTCAATAAAAATCATCATAAAATTTTTTAAAATTTTCTTTATCTCAAATAAATATTTTTGCTTTTAATAAATATTTTTCTGCTTCTGCTTCTTTTTGTAAGTTTACATAATTTACTGCAATATTATAATAAATATTTCCTTTATTAGAAATATGTTTATTAGTTTCTAATAAACATATTAATATTTCATTAGCTTTTTTATATTTATTTTTTTTTGATAAGAATACAGCATACAAATTAACATATTGTTCATTTGGAGTTTTATTATATAAATATAGAATTTCTTTTTCTATTTCTTCTAACTCTCAATTATTTATTTTTGTATAAAAATATTTAATATCTTTTTTTTTTCTTTTAATCTTACAATTACCTATTATGATACCACCATCCATATTTAATATAATTATTTGTATAAATCTATTAAATTAATATAGAAAAATCTCATAAAATTATATTATATATAAACCTCCTTATTCTTCAAAAGTTTTTCTAGCTTTTGTTTTTTTATTAAATATTAAAATATTTATTTGAATTAAACTCTTAAAGATAATTTGTTTTTTTTACAATTTTTATTATAAATATAGTAAGTTAGTTTTTAATTATTTTTTATGTACAGACATAATAGAAAAACATTAGTTTCAAAAACTTTTAGAGATTATTTAGTCCCATTTGTTTGATTATTGCTTATAATAATATTAATAATAAGTTTTTTATCTTGATGAGATAAAGAAAAAATTATGAATCATGAAAATAAAATTTGAATAAATGTAAATTTAAATTGAGAAAATTCAAGTTCATATATAGAATATATATGAGGAGATAAAAAAGAAATAGCATGAAATGCAGAAATTTATAAATGAGAAAAAGTTTTTGTTAAAGAGTGAAGTTTAGATTTAGATTTTCCATGAGTCTTAACTATGAAGTTAAATAAAATGTGAAATTTAAAATTTAATGAAGATTGAACTTTTTCTTTATTTGCTTCAGATTTATGGATAAAAACTTTAACAGATATAAAATTAAATGTAAGATTTTGAGAATTATTAATTTGAAAAGAATCTGTATTATCTGTTACTCAAAACGAAGTATGAAGTACTATATATTTATTAAAATGAGTTGTTGAAGTAAAAAATATAGCATGAAAATCAACTATGTTATGAGCTTGACAAAAAATAACAATATCTAGTATTGATTGAAATAAACAAGATATTGATTTATCTTTATTAAGAAATAATTTAGATGATTATTTTAAAGGAAGCGATTGGTATATAAAAAATAATGGGGATTTATACTTAAATAATAATAGAGGATGAAAAGTTAAGACTTGAACATGAGTAGAAAATGAGACTGTTAATTTAAAACAATACATATCATTAGATTCACTTAGAGATGAATCACAAGTTTCAAATTCAACAATAACAATAAAATGAAATATATTAAATTCTTCAGTTTCAATAATAAAGATTAATTGAATTGAAGCTAATATAAATTTAGAAGAAAAAACATTTGAACTTAAAGAATTATTTTTAACTAATAAAATTAATGATATTATATTTAAAATATATAATTCTAATAATGAAATTTTAAATAAAAAAATATATACAATATACTATTCGTGATGAGAAAAGAAAGATGTTTCAAAATTTAAGGTAGAAAATTTTTCATTAGATTCAACAAAATTTCAATTTATTTTTCCTAAAAAGAATCCATTTACAACATATACAAATTTGGTAACTATAGAATGAAAAGTTCCACCTTGAATAGTTGAAAAAATAGTAGTCAATGATTATCAATTAAAGCAATTTCCTAGAAATTGAAGTTATTGGAAATATCATGCTAATAAAGATTTCTGAAATTTAAAAGAAGGTTTAAATATTTATAAAGTAGATTATTATTGACCAAATAAAAAATTATTACATTCAAATGCTTTTACTATAATAAAAAAAGTAAAAAGTAATATTTATAGTGAAGAGGTAAAATTATAATAAAAAATAAACTGGTATTTTGGTTTACTTTTTAACAACTAGAACATCAACTAGCACAAGCATCAGGTGAACATCAAGCAGATGATTCTCATCATATTATACTTATAAACATTGATTTTAATTCATCATCTTCAGGAATAATTCATTCAAATATAACATCTTGAAAATCAATTGATTCTTCTTCAATTATTAATGCAGGTTCTTTTTTTATTGCCAAATCCTTTTTTAATTTATTATCATTAATTTTATTTACTTTTATAAAATCTGTTAATCATAATTCACTAAGACATATTTTTATTTTATTTAATAATTTTTCAGATTTTTTATTATCTCATAATATTTTTACATTCATATATTTATATTATTAATAAAATTACCTATTATTTTATATAATAGGTAATTTTATTCAAGTATTAATTATTTTTTAACTATTTCTTTTCAGTTTTTCCTTCTTCAATTTCTATTCCTTCTTCAGTTTCTTTTTCTTCAGTTTCTGTTCCTTCTTCAGTTTCTTCTTCTAATACAATTTTCTTTGGTTGAGACGCTGAAACTATAACATCTTCAAGACTATTAGAAAATTCATATTTTTCTTTATCTATATTTAAATCTTTAATTTTAATAGAATCTCATATTTCTTTTAATTTTGATAAATCAACATCAAAACTGTCTATTAAATTTTTAGGTAAACATTTAATTTCTATTTCTTTTAACGATTCTTCAATTATAGCACCTTCTTTTTTAGCAGGAGATTCTCATAAAAAATTCATACTTATTTTAGTTGTCATTTTTTCTCATCTAGTAATAGCATAAAAATCAATATGAATAAAATCTCAACTAACAGGATGTTTTTGGATTTGATGAAAAACAACTTCAATATCCTTTTTTCCAATTTTCAAATTTATAATAGTACTTTCTCATGCTTTACGATAAGCTCTTAATAAATCAGAATTATTTAATTTTAACAATATAGGTTCTTGTTTACGCCCATAAGTTATACAAGGTATAATTTTTCATTTTCTAAGGATTCTTAATTTTTCATTTTTTTCTCTTATATCAGCATTTAAAATAATCTTTTCCATAATAAATTAATAACAAATAAATATATTTACTAAAAACAAGCTAGCAAATTTTATATAAAAAAATGGATTTGGCAAAAGTTTTTTCTAAAATAGAAAAAGAAATTAAATATCTTGAAAAAAAGAAAAAAAAAATTATATTAATATTTTAGTAAATTTATAATAAATTAAGTATGATAAAAAAAATTATAATTTGAATATTGCTCTTTATTGTCCCATATATAACTTTTGCTGATAACTATATATTATATTATTGAAATTGATGTTCACATTGTGCAAAAGTTGAAAAGTATATAGAAGAGCATTCTATAAATAATGTTGAAAAAAAAGAAATTTATTTTAATTCAGCTAATCGTAATGAATTTTTATATAAAACAAAAAAATTATGAATTAAAATGAAAGATGCAGGAGTCCCATTTTTATATATATCTAAAAGTAATAACACAGAAGATTATCTTTTTTGAGATTCTTCTATAATTCATTTTTTATGAAGTATAAAATGAAGTAACGTGAATAAAAAAAATATAATAAAAAAAGAAGAAAAACAAATAAATAAAGATTTTAATCCGTGGAGTTTTTTTTTAATATTATTGCCTGCAGCAATTTCAGATAGTATTAATCCTTGTGCTTTTGCTGTAATTTTAATCTTATTATGATCAGTATTATCTAAATTTTGATCTAGAAAAAAAGTTATTTTTACATGAATTATGTTTTCTTTTGCTATATTTATTAGTTATTTATTAATGTGATTAGGGCTTTATAGTATTTTATGAAGCATTAATACCACATTTTATTTTAAAATATGAGTTTGAGTACTTTGAATTATTATATGATTTGCAAATTTAAAAGATTTTTTTTGGTATTGAAAAGGTTTTATTATGGAAGTTCCAGTTTCTTGGAGACCAAAAATGAAAAGTTTTTTAAAAAAGGCAACATCTCCTATAGGTTGATTTTTTATATGATTAATAGTTAGTCTTTTTCTTTTACCATGTACATCTTGACCTTATCTTACAGTTCTTTGATATTTATCTACAGAAAATAATATATTAAGAAATTGGGGATATATTTATTTAATTATATATAATATTATATTTATTTTACCAATGTTAATTATTACATTTATTATTT
>CAMZKR010000129.1 GCA_947311335.1 uncultured bacterium | reverse complement strand
TATAAAGAGAAAGATAGATATAGAGTGAATTGTTATATTGATTCTAATTGATTTTCAATAGCTTTTAGAACTATTGCTCAAGAAATACCAACTATTGAAGAATTATGATTATGAGATATAATAAAAAGTATGTGTGATAAATCTAAATGATTAATACTAATGACAGGTCCTACATGATCTGGAAAATCTACAAATCTAGCAGCTATGATTGATTATATAAATAAAAAATACAATAAACATATAATTACTATTGAGGATCCAATTGAATTTGTTTTTAAAAATAATAAATCTTTAATAAACCAAAGAGAAGTATGAACTCATACAAAAAGTTTTAAAGATGCTATGAGGTCTGTTCTTAGGGAAGATCCTGATATTATAATGGTATGAGAAATGAGAGATGAAGAAACTGTTAGATCTGCTATAACATTAGCAGAGACTTGACATTTAGTTTTATCAACTTTACATACAAATGATTCAGCTCAAGCTATAGATAGAATAGTTGATATTTTTCCTGAATGACAACAAAAACAAATTAGAATGCAATTTGCTCTTGGTCTAATTTGAATTATAAGTCAAAGATTACTTCCAAGAGTTGATAAAGATGCTAGAATTGCTGCTAGAGAAATACTTGTAAACAATGATGCTGTAAAAAATTTAATAATAACTTGAAAAACTCATCAAGTTTATTCTGTACTTGAAATATGAAAAAAAGATTGAATGATATTACTTGATAAATATCTTATTGCTCTTTATAAAAAATGACTTATTTCAAAAGAAACTCTATTAAGTTATGCAAGGGATAGTGAAAATATTCATATGATGATTTAATTAATAAAAGAAAGAATGTTAGATATAAATTTTTTAGAAAAATCATGATATTTTAAAAAAATTTCAATTAAAACTTGAGATGTATTATTTAATGAATGAGATAAAGATAATAATTTATATATAATAATTTCATGAAAAATATCTATAGAAAAAAATATTATTCAAAATGATAAAACTAGGAGAAGAAAGTTATCAACACTATTAATATTTGATATAATATGAGAATCTTCTACAAATTGAAATGAAAGAAATAAACAAGTAAATGCAATAGCTATATCTAATACAATATTATTAAAAATAGGATGTCAAGAAAAAATAAAAGAATTCTTTTTAAAATTTCCATTAGAATGAATAAAATTACTAAAACACATAATATTTATTTCAAATAAAAGATTGTTGAAAATAAATAGAGAAATAACAACAAATTATGAAATTAATAAAAATATTAGTGAAATAAAAAATATTAATTTTGAAAGTATTTTTGAAATTATTGAAAAAATGAAAGAATTAATGCTTTGTACTTATATATTACTTTTTGAAAAAAGTCCTAGTTTCAAAGATTATTATATTTTAAGATATGACACAAGATTAAAATGAAAAATACAAGATAATATAATTGAAATAAAAGAATGAGATTCTGAAATAAAAATATTAAAAAGTTCAGATATTAATTTAGATATTTTTAATTTAATAAATAAATTGAAAATATGAAATGATGAATTATGATTTATTGTTGTTTGAAGAAAAAATAATATTTTTAATGAAAGTGAAAAGAATATATTAATATCAATGTCAAACAGTTTATCATGAATAATTAGACAAAAATCAATTATACAAGAAGAAAAAAATAAAAATTTTATGAAAAATAAATAAAAATTTGCTTTATTTTATAAAAATATATAATCTTTATTGAGATTAAATTTGTAGTCATTCATTTTGTGTCTTTAGTTTTCTATAAGTATTACTAAATGAATTAATTAAAATAGTTTTATCTCGATTTTATTTTTTTTATTTGGTATTATGGAAACTAATAAGTTGTTTGTTGGTAATATTTCTTGGGGATTAAGTTGGCAAGATTTAAAAGAAATCTTTTGAGAATTTGGAGAAGTTACTTATGCAAAAATTATTCAAGATAGAGAAACTTGAAAATCAAAAGGTTTTTGATTTATAGAATTTGCTAGTGTAGAAGATGCTCAAAAAGCTCAAGAAGCAATGAATGGAAAAGAAGTTGAAGGAAGAGAATTAAAAGTTGATTTTGCTCAAGATAAAAGAGAAGATTAATTTGAAAATTTAATTGTAAAACTTTAAAAATACTCTCTAAATTAAATTTAGAGAGTATTTTTAAAGTTAGAAATATTTAAATTAATATCATTTCTTTTTTAAAAATCTAGCAAATAGTATAGAAATTAGAAATAATCATCATGAAAAAAATAAAAATTTATAATCAAAATTTATTTTTGAAAAATCAAACACTCATACATTTTTTATGCTTGCTCATGCTATAATAAAAACTAAAGCTCAAGGAATAATTCACAAAAATGTTCAAAAAAAGAATCATTTCCAATTAACCTTTAATATTCCAGAAGTATAATTAACTAAATCAAATGGGAAAAATAATAACCTAGTTAATAAAATAGATATAAATGTTTTTCTTTTACATTTTTTTTTAAAATTTGATAAAAAAGAATTGGGATTTTCATGTATTAATTTTGCTCAAAATATTTTTCATAAAAAATATGCTAAATTAGCACTTATATTTTCTCAAATCATAGTAAAAATAAATCCTCAAAATATTCAAAAGACTGAACCTGACATAAAAGTAAGAAAAGTAGCTGGGAAAAAAACAATTGGTCTAATTGTATATACAAATATGTATAAAATAGGTCACCAAAAACTAGAGGTTAAAAAAATATATAAATTTCTTGCTATATCAATATTTGATAAATTATTTACTATTTTATAATAAAAATAAAAAAATAATATTAATAACCATACAAATAATGTTATTATTTGTAATAAATTTGATTCTAATAAATATTTAATTTCTTTTTTAAAATTAGATAAAGTATAAATAACAAATTTGTCAGACACTTTTTTTATAAGTTCTGCTTTTGTTGGATAAGCGAATATTTGTTTAGATAATTTATATGCTGATATATTATTTTCTATTGAAGATGTTATAATTGGTAAAATTTCTCATGCTGAAGAAGACATTATAGTTCATCACAAAACTTTTCATGTTAATCTTAAAAAATTTATTTTAACAAATCATAAAGTATCTTTTGTTAATTTACTTCTATCATTTGATTTAAAATATAATATTTCTGAAATAAAATCTTCTTTTTTTCCTATTTTAATTAAATCATTTTCAGTATATCAAACTCTAGCTACTTCTAAATTTGTATATAATGTAGATGGTATAATAGTTTTATTACTACTTTTTATATATGGAAAAATAATATTTCTAACTACTATTCTTCATTCATTATTAGCAAGATGGGTAAATTTAAGATTTCAATTAACAACATCTCATATTGCAAAAATATTTTTTATATTAGTTCTATTATATTTATCAACATATATTCCATTTTTATTATTTTTTATTCAAATATTATCCAAACCAAGTCATTTAATATTTGCTCACCTTCATAAGGTAACTAATACTTTATCAAAAGTTAATTTAGTTTTATTTTTTGTTATATTATTTTTTACTATTAATTTACCTTCTTTTACATTTTCAACTATACTATTAAAAAATAAATTAATATTTTTACTTTGAAATACTTTTCTTAATACTTCTGATGCTTCCTTTTCTTCTTTAGGAATTAATTTTATATTCCTTTGTATTATACTAACATTTACTCACAAACTAGCGAAACTTTCTGCTAATTCAGATCAAATATATCCTCATCATATAATTACAAGATTTTTTATATCTTTTTTTAATTCAAATATATCTTCATTAGTTAATAAATCTTTCTTTTTAATTCAATTTATTTTATAATCTATTGGATGACTTCAAGTAGAAATAATTATATTTTTAGCAGAAATTGTATTATTATTAATAATAATACAATTTCTATTCTTAAATGAAGCAAATCATATAAACATTTTTATTCAATGTTGCTCAATTTTTTCAATTGTTTCTTCTTTTCTAATCAATTCTCTTCTATTTCTAACTTCAATTAAAGCTTTTTTTATTGAATTATATTTTCATAATTTAGCTATATTTATAAAAGCTTTTGAAGGGATACATCAAAAATTTGTACAATCTCATCAAATTTTTCATTTTTCTATAAGCGCTACTTTTTTTCCTGCTCAAGCTAATCAAATAGATACAGTTAATCATCAAGATCAAGATCAAATAACAATAACATCAAAATCATATTTCATATATATATTATTATAAT
>CAMZKR010000128.1 GCA_947311335.1 uncultured bacterium | reverse complement strand
TGTAGTTCATGAGATTATAATTGATTTAGTTATCCTATTTTATCAAACAATGAAAGTTACCCATCATCAAAGACAATAAATAATTGAGTAATAAGAACAACATTAAGATGTTATAATTGAAAGATTATAAGATGATATTTAAATGTAATTTGTGATTCTTGATACAGAAGGTCATGAGATAGATGTATTAGTAAGAATAATATATGAACATGATGATGTTCTGCTTGAAATTATATTTGATATTATTATAAAAGATTAAGTAATTGAGAAGTATATCATATGAAAAGGAATATTTATGGGTGAAAAATCTCAATAATTTTTACTTGTAGAGATTGAAGATTAACACATAATACTCCTTATGTAGTATGTAATTCTTGATATAAAAGAGAATGAAATTATTGTAAAAAGACTTATCCTATAATTCCACCAATATATCCAATTATATTTTAAATCACAAATTATAATTAATATATTATAATGTAAAATTAATTCCTTGATAAAGAGTTAATATTTCTTATTATATTTTTAATAATTTATTTTTTTAAATATATATATTTATGAATACACTATGAGAAACACAAGAATTAACAACTAATAGTTTAACAAATTTGGCTAATAGTTTTCAAACTTGAAATATAGAATATATAGAAGAATCTTTATCTAAAATGACAGATAAAGAGAAAATAGATTTCTTATTTGAGGTAAAGAAATTAAAACAACCTAAAGAAAACTATCATTTTTGAAACAAACTTATTTATGTAATGATATTAGATAGTTTATTTAAAGTTGATAATGGTTTACTTGAAATGGTTATAATGCAACTTTATCCTGATTTACAATTATCTTCTGCAAGTATAAATAAATTAGATATTACTATTTTTCCAAAACATTGAATGGCTATAAGGATAAATTTATTAAATGATGATAGATTTATCCCAGAATTATTAAGAAAAGCTTATAATAGTTTAGATAGTGTTAATCCTAAAAGAGTATCTGAAATAATAAAAGTAGTTAGAAATCACACAAGAGAGGTATTTGAATTTAAAGAAGAATTAATAAAATGAAAATTATTAGAATGAGATGATATACTAGAAATTATAAAAAATCCAGAAATAAAAAAAGTATTAGCTATGTGTTCTATTCATCTTAGTTTATTATTAGAACAAGTAAATAAAATTCATAAATTAACTGATACTGATAGAAGTTAATTTATAAGTTTATTACATTCTTTAAAAGCCATTAGACACTGATTTTTTACATCAGTGTTTATCTTTTTACTATTTATAATTTCTTCTTTTGCAAAGAAACTATAATCATTTAATTCATCTTTTTTAATTTTTAGGTTATATAAACTTTTAGTTTTACATATATAATAAAAGCCACAATGATTATGATTTCATACATTATGAACATTAACATAAAAAGGCGTTGCAAGATTTTCTATTATTGCTCATTCTATCTTAATTTTTGGAATATTAAGAATCTCTATATCAAGATTTTTTTCTTCTTTAAACTCTCTTTTTAAAGCATAATCTGGAGTTTCATTTTTGTCAATATGTCATCATACAGGGATCCATTTGTTTAGTTTTTTATGATCTATAAGTAATATTTTATTATCATTAAACAAATATCAAGCTATAGTTAAATCAAGACGTGAAGATATTTTAGGGAAATCAAGTTTCATAGAATTTAAGTTAATAATTATTTTTCTATTTTTTTTTCTATAAATTTTATTATATTTTTTTGAAATATTTTTTTATCAAACTTTTTAGCATATTCTCTTATTTTTTTAGCATCAAATTTTAGGGTTTCAAATTTATCTATTATTTTATTTAAATTCTTAGTAGTTTGCTCTTTAAAAAATACTCATGTTTCTCACTCTATTACAGTTTCTAATGCTCATCATTTTTCATAAGCTATTACTGGTGTTCAACTAGCCATTGCTTCAATAGGAACAAGTCAAAAATCTTCTTCGGGTGGAAACAAAAAAGCCTTTGCTTTAGAGTAAAGTTTATTTCTTTCTTCTAGGCTAATATTTAATCTCCAAGTTATATTATTTTGGCTTTGTTTTTTTAATTTTCTGTAGAGTTTATTATCTGTATTTGTTACTAAAATTAATTTTTTAGAATTTTTATTAAAAGTTTCAATTAATAAATCAAACTTTTTATAAGGAATACATCTTCATACATACAAATAAAAATCTTCTTTTTTATCATTAAATATAAAATTTTTAGTATCAATTCATGGATAAATTACTTTAGAATCTCTTTTATAATACTTTTCTATTCTTTTTTTTGTATTTTTACTATTGGCTAAAAAATAATCAGCTCTTTGACTTGCTATAAAATCCCGCTCTCTTAAAGACTTTATTTTTTTCTTTAAAAACCATTTTCATATAGGGTTTAGTAGACCAAATTCCATCATATTTAGATATTTTTTATAATGACTCCAGAAATATCTAGTAGGAGTATGACAATAAACTATATGTAAAGAGTCAGGTTTAGTTATAACTCATTTACTTTCAGCACTTGACATACTGATTACTATATCATATTTACTTAAATCAAACCGTTCAAAAGCGAGAGGTCTTAAAGTTAATGCTAATTTATGAGACTTATTTAAGATTGGAATTTTTTGAATAAAACTAGTAAAAATCTTTTTTCATTTAAAGATATAATTATCATTTTGCCAGAAAACAGAAGTATATATATGAGCATTAGGAAAAATCTCTAAAATGTGTTCTAAAACAAGTTCTGCTCATCATATATCTTTTATCCAATCACAAACTATAGCTACGCATTTATTTTTTAGACTCATAAAGAAGGGATTTATATTTATTGCTTTTATTCTATTTGAAATAATTTTAAAATCAAAAAAAGAGTCAATTGAGACTCTTTTTGTTTCAAAATCATTTTAAATATTAGTTTCCTCATAAATATGTTCTTGATAGTTTATTAAAACTTCAGCTCTATTTTTTGTATTTTCTAAAAAATTGCGTATTTCACGATCATATTGTAAACGTTCAAAATTACTTTTTAATTTCTCAATTGCTCAAAAAATAGTCATAAACTTGTTTTAAATAAATAATTAATATAATTCTATCATAGTAAATAAGTTTGGTCAAAATAATCTACTAGACATTCTTAAAAAAACGTTTAATTAGATTTTTTATAAAAATAAATTATTTATGGAAATATTCTGACTAAAAATAAGTAAATTAAAAAAAGATACTTTATTTAAAAAGATAGTAAAATTTAATAAAAGAAATATTGTTTTTACTCCAAATCCTGAAATTCTTTTAAAAGTTAATATCGATTTAGAATTTAAAAAAATTTCAGATAAAGCCAATTATCTAACCAGTGATGGGATAGGTCTTTATATTGCTTATCAAATTTTAGAAAGTAAAAGTAATTATATTCTGCTTAATATATTAAAACTACCTTTTTATATATTTAATCTTTTTTTTAGAAAAGATTATTTATATAAAAAATATTGAGATAGAATATGCTGAAGTGAATTAACAAGAAATTTATTAAAATATTCAAATAAAAATAATATTGAAATAACAATACTTGATTTATATAATCCAAAAGATGAAAAAAAAGTAGCTAGTCAAAAAAATTTTAAAAATAAATTAAAATATAAATATAATAATTTAAAAATAAATTATTTTATTTATAAAAAAGAAAATAAAAAACAAATTTTTGAAAAAATAAAAAAAACAAATTCAAAAATTATATTCTCAACATTATGAATGAAAATTCAAGAACAATCCGTTTTAGATGTTATGAAATATTGTAAAAACATAAAACTTTGACTTTGAGTTTGATCAAGTTTTGATGATTTCACTTGATTACAAAAAAGGGCCCCAAAAGTTTTCAGGTTATTATGATTCGAATGGTTATATAGATTATTTGTTTGACCTAATAAAATACAAAGAATAAAAAGGATATATAGAGCAGTTTTTGTCTTTATCTGGGAAATTATAAAAACTAAGAATTAAATAAAAATTATGAAAAAAAATATAACAATACTTTGATGAACAGATGGTTTTGGTAAATGGCTTTGACGATTTTTACTTAAAAATTTTAGTAGTAATATAAAATTAACAATAACTTGAAGAAATAAAATAAAATGAGCAAAAGTTAGTAAAGAATTAAATTGTGATTTTTATTTAGATAATATAAAAGCTTCTAAAAAGGCAGATATTATAATTTTTTCTGTTCCTATTTTTTGTATGAAAAAAACTATGAAGGAAGTTTTACCATATATAAGAAATACAGCAATAGTTCTTGATGTAACTTCTATAAAAGGGTTTACTACAAAAACTATGGAAAAATATTCTCCAAAATGAGTTTTAATAATTCCTACACATCCTATGTTTTGACCGTATTATAATACAATAGCTGGTCAGATAGTAGTTTTAACTCCCAAAAAAGAAATAAAAGAAGATAAAAGGTATAAAAAATTTAAAAACTTTTTATGAGAAAGGTGAGCTAAAGTTATAGAAACTACTAGTAGGAAGCATGATAAAATGATGGCTGTAGTTCAATGACTTACTCATTACAATATGTTTGTATTATGAGAAACTATTAAAAGATTAAAACTTAATATAGAAGAATCTATGAATTTTGTATCACCAATATATAAGATAATGATGTCATCAGTATCTAGGTATGTTTGACATAATCCAAAACTTTACTGAGATATACAAATGTATAATGAGGAAGTTTTAGAAATTCATAAGATTTTTATGGAAACTAGTAATGATTTTAATGAATTTGTAAAGAATAAAGATGAAAAAGGGTTTATAAATATGGTAAAATGAACTCAAAAATATTTTTGAAAGAAAAATACTACTGCATGACAAAAATATATAGATAAAACGACCTATTTAATATCAAAACAAACTAAAAAAATAAAATTAAATATTTGAAAACAAGCAGAATTTGAAAATATTTATTCTTGAGATATTATAAAAGATATGATAATAGATTTTGATTATAAAAATATTTTCTTAAAAGGTTGAGAAAAATTAGATATAAATGAGCGGGAAATAAAATAATATTTAACTTGAATAATTATGAAAATATACTGTCAATGAGTACCATGATCATATAGCTATAATGCATCTAATACTATAAAAGAAAAATTAAACATAAAATCTAAAAATATAGAATGATGTTCAAATTTTAATTATGTATGGGATAAAATTTGAGTTTGAGATAACTTATGAGTCTTGCCAGTAGAAAATTCTTATGCTGGTAATGTGCACACCAATTTATATAATTTTTTAAAGTATGATTATAAAATAATTTGAGAATACAATTTAAAAATAAGACATTGTTTACTTTCTAAAGAAAAAGATATAAACAAAATAAAAAATGTATATGCTCATCCTCAATCATTTAATCAATGTTATAAATATCTAAAAACTAAGAAAATAAAAGCAAATAATTATTGAGATAATTGATTAGCAGCTAAAATGGTTTCAGAAAGTAATGAAAAAGGAATTTGAGCAATAGCATCTATAGAGGCCTGAGAATTATATAATTTAAATATATTAGATAAAGATTTACAAGATCAAAAGTGAAATACTACAAGATTTTTTCTAGTAGCAAAAAAAGACTCAAAAATAAAATACAAGAAGAAAAAATGAAAAATAACAATTATTTTTGAAGCAAAAGATATTCCATCAAGTTTATATAAATGTCTTTGATCCTTTGCAACAAATGGAGTAAATCTCTCTAAAATAGAAAGTTTACCTAGTTATAGTTGACCTTTTTCTTATCTTTTTTGGCTTGATTTTAAATGAAAACTTGAAGATGAGAATGTAAAAAAAGCACTAGAAGAACTAGATTTTTTTACAAGTTTTATAAAAGTTTTAGGAGAGTACTAGTTTTTTAGAATTTATTTATTTTCTTTTTTTAATTTCTCTAATTCTTTTTTAGTTTTTTCTATAACTCAACTTTTTATACTATCATAAGCTACTAGTATTGCATTACAAAAAGCTTTATGATTACCTCATCAATGAGATTTTATTACAGTTCAATTTACTCATAATAAATTAGCTCAATTTTCTGTTTTTTTTGCAAAATCTTTTAATCTATCTTTTAATTTATTTTTTCAAATTATATTTTTTCATATTTTTCAGTTTTTTATTTCAGTATTTATTTTTTTTATTATATCTCTTATTATTCATTTTATTGTTTTTAAAATAATATTTCAAGTTTCTTTATCTGTTATAACTATATCACATTCATTATCAAGCAACTTATCTGGTTCAATAAATCACTTAAAAAATCATAAATTAGATTCATTTAATTGTTTGTATAAATCTTTTTCAAATTTTCTTCATTTTCATTCTTCTGTTCAAATGTTTATTATTCCAATTTTTGGCTTTGTAATTCATTTCTCTTTTAAGAGTTTAATTATTTTTTCTATTTTTCATGTAATTTTTTCTATATCTAAAGTATTAGTATTTCATAATCAAATTAATAAAGTATCATTATTTTTTGTTATAGATGGTATATTTGAGACTATATTTTCTTTGTAATAGATTTCTTTGTTTAATATTTTTATAAATTCTGATTCTAATTTTTTTTGTATAGAAAGTCATAAAATAATATGGAAGACTTTTTGTTTAATTATTTCTTTAGCTTTTTTTAAAACAGTTTTTGCTACTCATTCAGCTGTCTTTAGTAAGATATTTCATTTAAAACCATCTATTACTATTAAATCACAGTTATTATCAAGAATTTTATCAGGACTTATATATCATTTAAATTCTATTAAATCTAAATTTTTTAATCATCTAAATGTATCCTGTCTTTCTTCTTTATCATTGAAAGACTTTATAAGTCATACTTTTGGTTTTTTTATTCATCTAGTTTTTTTTAGAAAAATACTAGCCATTATAGTGTTTTTTATTAGTTTTGTTGATGTAGTATTAATATCAGCTCATAAATCTAAAGCTAAAGTGTTTTTAGATGAATTTATGTCAGGAAAATCTCAAGTCAAAGCAAAACTTCCTTTTTTTTCTAATCTTTTTAATATACGTAAAGAAGAAGAGACTAATGCTCAAGTATTTCAAGAAGAAACAACTCACTTTGTTTCTCAATTTTTAAGACTATAAATAGCTTTTATCATTGATGAATTTTCGTGAGTCAATGAAGCTGTTAGTGGCGTTTTTATATCCATAGGAATATTATCATCATCGTCAGTATGATTTATTTCTATTCTTGATAAAATATCTTCATTTATATTACTTTGTATACGTAGAAAATTTAAAATCTTTTTTTTATTTCAAAATAAAATCACTTCTATTTCAGGATTTATCTCTAAAGCTTCAACAGTTCATGGAATGGTTACTTCTAGTCAATTATCTCATCCCATAGCATCTATTGCTATTTTTATCATAAATAATTAATTAAATTATATATTTATATATTGTCAATACATT
>CAMZKR010000127.1 GCA_947311335.1 uncultured bacterium | reverse complement strand
TGAGATTCGTGACCTTGAAAATGAAAATGGGATATTTTATATATAAATAAAACAAAAAAATACATAAAACTCATAAAGTGGATTCCTTGATTAAGAATGATTGGTATTGGAAATAGTGTTTCTATGAATTATTCTAATAAAAATTCTGATATAGACTTATTAATAGTTACTGAAAAAAATAGATTATGGCTAAATAGATTTATTATAACTTTATTTTTTTCTATTTTACAAATAAGAAAAAATAATAAAAAACACGCTTGAAGATTTTGTTTAAGCTTCTTTGTTACAATAAATTGATTAAATTTTAATAATATTGCTTTAAAAAATGATATTTATCTTTATTTTTGGATAATTTATTTTAAACCTATATTAGATTATAATAATACTTATAATAAATTTATAAAAGAAAATTCTTTATGGGCAAATATTTGACTATATAATAATAAAATTAAAGAAAATAAAACCCTTATAACATTTTCAAAAAAAATAAAAAATAATAATTCAAAATTTTTAAATTATATAGAATATTTAATAAAAATAATTTGGTTAAAAAGAACTTTAAAAAATTATAATAAATTATGAAAACCTTATTGAATAATAATAGATAATAATATATTAAAATTTCATAATAATGATAAAAGAAAAGAAATAAAAAATAAAATCCTATAATCTATCCTCAATTCTTACTTCTATATCTCATATTTTTCAATCTTTTATGGAAAGTATTTTAAATATTAATTTCTTTTTTGATTTAAGTTTTTTCTTTCAAGATATATTATAACTAATTATTTCATTATTCTTTGGAAATCTTTCTAACTTATAAGTTAAAATATAACCTATTGTTTCTCAAAAAAAAACTTTCTTATCAAGTCAAATGTCTTTTAATTCAAAACTAAAAATATCAAGTAGGTCATCTATTAAAACATTTGATTTAATGATATAGATATTTTTTCATTTTTTCTGAATATCTTCTTCTTCTTTATCTGTTTCATCTCTAATTTCTCAAAAAACTTCTTCAATTATATCTTCAAGTGTTATAAGTCAAGCTACTCAACCATATTCATCCATAACTATAGCTATATGTTTACGAGTTTTCTGAAAAGTTTCCAAAAGATTATCTATTGGTTGATTAATAGGAGCTTTTAAAACTCTACTAAATTTTATATCTCATAATTTTATATCCTTACCATATTCTAAGATATCTCTTATTGTTAAAATTCATATTATTTTATCAATAGTTTTATGATATATAGGAATACGGCTATGAGTATGAGATATATAAAAATCTCTGGCATTCTTTATTGTATCTTTTGTTGATAATACCTCCATTTTAACCCTTGGAACCATTATTTCTTCCAATGTTCTTTTATTAAACTTAAGAGTGTTTTTTAATCTTTCATATTCTCATAATTCTAAACCTCAAGCTTCTCTTCATAAATCAATAAAACTCTTAATTTCTTCATTTGTTATTTTCACATTTCCTTTTCATCAAGTAAATAATTTTGTTATCCCTTCTATAACTAGAATTATTGGGTACATAATTTTCATAAGTACTAAATATATAGGAGCTACAAACAAAGAAACTTTAACTGCATTTTTAGTAGCAAAACTTTTAGGTATAATTTCTCAAAATAATAATATAAAAAATGTGATAATTCAAGTTGAAATTCATATAGCTAGCGATTGTTCTATTCAAGAATTTTTTGCTACTTTTATTGATATTTCTGTTGCAAGTGCAGCTGCATAAACATTAACTAAATTATTTCAAACAAGTATTGTTATTAATAATTTATCATTATTTGATTTTATATAAGATAGGGATTTAGATCAAATTTTATTTTGTTTAATCAATGCATTTACCTTATGAAAAGGTAAACTCATTAATGCAATTTCTGTTCAGGAAAAAAATCAAGAAAGACAAAATAATATTATAAAAATTATAAATTCCACATTAATTATTAAATAAATAAAATATTATCCTCAAGTATATAAACTAACTCATCCATTTGTTCAAAACCACTTGTATCAATAAGAATCTTCAAATATATCACGAATAACATTATTTACTATATCAGTTGACGATGTATCATAAGTTGTCCAAGTAGAACCATTATATTTTTTAGCTCAATATCAATTTGATCCAAACCATAAATTATTAGTTATAAGTCTTATTATAAAAACATAATTTCAACTAAAAGAATAATCCGTCCAATTTGATCAGTTATATTTACATAAATATCATCAAGTAGTTCAAAACCACATATCTCAAGAACTATCTTGTCAAATAGTAGAAATTTTACTACCACAAATATCTGAATTCCAAGTATTATATGTTTGCCAAGCTCCCCATCCTCATGATCAATTAAATCTTGATGCTCATCAATATCTGGTTCAAAACCGAAGCCTTCATGAAGAATCTTCAAAAATAGAATACACTCTATTACTACCTAATCAATCCCATATATCATATTGAGTCCACGATGCTCAGTTATATTTAAAAACTCATTTTCAATAAGTAGATACCCATATATTTCAATTATGATCTTTTAAAACATCTGTTATATTATTATTAGAAAATGTATAATTAGTCCATACTCCTGCTTTATATTTACTAACTCATCATCAATATGTTGCAAACCACATATTTCAAAAATCATCTTCTGCTATTCATCTAATATTATTATCAGGTAATAAACTATTATTTGTCTTAAATGTAGTCCATGTTGTTCCGTCAAATTTACTTATTCAGGCATTAGTTCCTATCCACATACTACCACTAGAGTCTTCAAGAATAGCATAAATACTATTATTAGTTAAATTACTATTTGATGTTGTATAAGTTGTCCATTCTGATGTTCATCATCATCATCATCATCAT
>CAMZKR010000126.1 GCA_947311335.1 uncultured bacterium | reverse complement strand
TTATATAAATCTTCTAAAAAAGTATTAACATTTACTATTATACTTTTATTAAATAAAAATTCTAATTTAATTACTTATCAAAAAAAGCTTTTAATTTTAAAAGCTTTTTTTGTGGAATATATCTATTTTTCAATCACTAATTCACCTTTTTCATCTACATCAAGCTTTATATTATCTCAAGATTTTATTTCATTAGATAATAGCATTGTTGACAAGGAATTTAAAACAACACTTGTAATAGCTCTTTTTAAAGGTCTTGCTCAAAATTCTTTTGAATAACCGATTTTTATAAGATATTTTTTTAATTTTTCACTAAAACTTACTTTTATTTCTTTTTCTTTTAATATTTTTATTACATTTTGAAGAAGTATGTCTACAATAGCAAGCATATCTTTCTCAGATAATGGATTATAGACAATTATATCATCTATTCTATTTAAAAATTCTGGTTTAAAATAATGTTTTAATTCAGGTTCTAATTCTTTGTATATTTCTGCATTTGTTTTTCATTTTTTTGTTAATTCCATTATATGATTTCATCATATATTTGATGTTAATATAATTATTGTATTTTTAAAATTAACAGTTCTTCATTTACTATCAGTTAATATACCATCATCTAAAACTTGAAGAAGAGTATTAAAAACATCACTATGTGCTTTTTCTATTTCATCGAAAAGTATCACGCTATAAGGCTTTCTTCTTACAGCTTCTGTTAATTGACCACCTTCATCATGACCTATATATCCAGGAGGAGCTCATATAAGTCTTGAAACAGAATGTTTTTCCATATATTCACTCATATCTATTCTTATAAAAGCATTTTTGTTATCAAAAAGAAGTTCTGCTAAAGTTTTAGCAGTTTCTGTTTTTCATACTCAAGTTGGACCTAAAAATAAAAAACTTCAAATAGGTTTACCTTCTTCATTTAATCATGCTTTAGCTCTTCTTATAGCATTTGCCACTGCTGTTATTGCTTTATTTTGTCATACTACTTTTTGTTTTAAGTAATCTTCTAATTTAAGCAACTTCTCTTTTTCACTTTCAAGTAATTTAGTTATAGGAACACCAGCCCATTTAGATATAATTTCTGCTATATCCTCCTCAGTAACTTTATCTCTTAAAAAACTTTTTCACCTAGAATGTAAGCTAGATAAGTTTTTTTCAGTTTCTTCTATTTCTTTTTGAGTATTTGGAATATCTCAGTATCTAATTTTAGCCACTTCTCATAAGTTTCACTCTCTTTCTAATATTTGAGCTTTTGCTTTTAATTCTTCTAAAAATTCTCTTTTTTCTTTTAAAGAATTAATTAAATCTTTTTCTTTTTGCCAAGCTGATTTTAGAGAAGCTACTTGTTCTTTTTTACTAGCTATACTTTTTTCTAATTTTTCAAGTTTTTCTTTTGGTGTTTGTTTTTCTCATTTTTTAGCTTCTAGTTCGATTTCTAATGTCCTAAGTTCCTTTTCAAGTACATCAAGCTCTATAGGTTTTGAAATAGATTTCATTTTTACAGAAGCTAAAGCTTCATCCATCAAATCAATAGCTTTATCGGGTAATTTTCTATCTGTTATAAATTTTGTACTAAGGGTAACACTGGATTCTATAGCACTGTCAGTTATTTTAATTCAGTGATGAGCTTCATATTTATCTTTGATTCATCTTATAATTGCTAAAGTTTCTTCTACAGAAGGTTCATCTACCATAACAGAAGCAAATCTTCTTTCTAAAGCAGAATCTTTTTCTATATACTTTCTGTATTCATTTATTGTTGTTGCCCCTATTAGATGTAATGCTCATCTTGCTAAACTTGGTTTTAATAAATTTGAAGCATCACCTTGTCATTCTGTAGATCATGCTCAAACTATAGTATGGATTTCATCTATAAAAAGTATTATATTGCCATTTGATTTTTCAGTTTCTTTAATAACTGCTTTTAATCTTTCTTCAAATTCTCATCTGTACTTTGCTCAAGCAAGTAATGCTCACATATCAAGAGTTATTATTCTTTTTTGTTTTAGGTTATCTGGTACATCCTTGTCTGCTATTTTTAATGCAATTCATTCAATAATAGCTGTTTTTCAAACTCATGGTTCTCAAACTAATACTGGGTTATTTTTAGTTCTTCTACTTAATATTTGCAAGGTTCTTCTTATTTCTTCTTCTCTTCAAATAACAGGATCTATTTTTCATTTTTTAGCTTGTTCCACTAAATCTATTCAATATTTTTTTAAAGCATTCATCTTATTTTCAGGGTCATTATCTGTAACTTTTTCTCAATTTCTCATATTTTTAATAATATCTCTAATTTTAGAATTTGTTATAGCAAAAGTTTTTAATATCTCTTTTGTTTTATTGTCTCAAAAATCTATTAAAGCTAAAAGTAAATGTTCTTCTGTAGTGTAGTCATCTTTCATTTTATCTGCTATATTTTGAGATTCTATAAAAACTCTATTTAGATCAGGAGAAAGAGAAATTTGATAATTTCAATCTATTTTAGGTAACTTTTCAATTTCTTTTTTTAAATTTCAAGCTAGTATTTGTAAATCAACTCATAATTCAAGTAATATTTCTTTAACTAAAGAATCTTCACTAGACACCATAGCAAATAATAAATGTAAAGATTCTATACTAGAATTTCTATGTTTATTTGCTAAGTTTTGCGCTTCAGATATCCTTTTTGAAGCATTTAATGTAAATTTTTCTATATTCATAATTTTTGGTTAGATAATAAAATCTATTTAGCACATAGGAATTATATGTGCTAATAATTATAAGTCAAAAGATTTATTTCTTATTTTTATTTGATATTTTCAATATCTGAGTATTCTACATTTTTTAAAAAATTATTTAATTTTAATGTTTTTTATGTTGGGTAAACGAATGTTTAATATAACACTTATTATTGTAATAAATTTATTTGCATTTTTAAGTCTTTGACATATACTGGATGCGATTTTTAAAACAAAATGAACAATGAAATTGGTTTTTGTAGCTATTTCAATAGTCCCACTAACTATAATTATGTATTTTTATTTAAAAAAGATATTAACAGACTTAAATAATATAAAAAATGAAAACAGAGAAAATGATAAAAAATAATGAAGTTAATAATGGTCATATTAAAATAGATGAAACACATACTGAAGTTCATCATTGACCACATATTCCTGCTATGCAATGAAAAAAAATATTTGGATCAAATTATGTTTCAACAACAACTTTTACAACTTTTTTATTTCTTATTATAGTTATAATTTTTTCAATTATTTGAAATAAGGCACTTAAATCAAAAAAAACATCAAAAATTAAACTTTTTTTTATTACATATATAAAATATGCTGATGAATATTTAAGAGATTCTTTTTGAAATAGAGAAGATTCTAGAAAATATTTTTCTTTAATAATTTGATTTTTTTCTATTATACTTTTTTGAAATTTATTTTGACTTATAATTGACTGGTTTTGATCTTCTGTTTCTATTGGGATATTAGATTATTTAAGGCCAATGCATTCAGATTTAAATACTACTTTAATACTTGCTATAATTACTATTTTTACTCTATTATTTATTGAAGTAAAAACTCATTCAGCTTCTAAAACTTTAAAAAATTATTTATTTAATTTTTCTTGAAATAGTATAATTGAAAGATGTGTAAATGTATTTGTTGGATGGTTACATATTATATCTATCCCTTCCGCTATGATGTCATTATCATTAAGGCTTTTTGGTAATATATTTGCATGAATTGTTCTTATTAGTGTTATATGATATTTGTCTGCTTTAGCAACAGAATCTTTTTTTGAAATTTGAAGACTTATGAGTATACCTTTTTGGTTTTTTGAAGTATTTGTCGCTTTTGTACAAGCTTTAGTATTTGCCTGATTAATGGTTGCTTATTTTAAAAATGCGAAAGCTGAACATTAAAAATAAAGATGTAGAAAGAAAAAAATATTTTTTCTTTTAGATTTTTATTTTTATATATTAATTATTTGTTTATGGAAACTGAAGGAATGAGAATGCTTGCTATGGCACTTGCTATTTGAGTAGGAGCAATTTGACCTGGTGTTTGAGTAGGTCTTATTGGTAAAGGAGCATTAGAAGCTTTATGAAGAAATCCAGAAGCTTCTGGTAAAATACAAGGTTTAGCAATTCTTTCTATGGCATTTGCTGAAGCAGTTGCTATATATGCTTTGGTTGTTTCTTTGATAATAGGTTTTGTTATATAATTAGAATTTTAATTTTAAAAAAAATATATGGATTTGAAATTTGTGGATCCTAATACATTTATAATACAATTTGTATTACTTCTTATTATTATATGGGTTTTAAATAAGTTTATATTTAAACCATATTTAGCTTATCTTGATGAATGGGAAGATAAACATAAAAAATTAGAAGACGATTATAATAATATAGATGGTTTGATTAAAAAAGCTGAAGAAGAAAAAGAAGAGATTTTATTGAAGGCAAAAGAAAGATGAAAAGAACTTGTTTTAGAAGCTGAATGAGTAGCTAGACAAAAGAAAGAAAATTTAATTTTGGAAGCTGAAAGAGAAGCTTCTAATATAATAGAAACATCTAAAACTGATATAGAAAGAGAAAAACTTGATATGTTAAACTCTATAAAATCTAAAGTAGTTGATTTAGCATTAAAGCTAAATTCTAAGTTGTTTGAAAAAGAAAAAGTTTCTAGAGATTATCTAGAAAAGAATATTGATTCTATATAAAAAAATATTTTATGAAAATAATTGATTCTATTAAATCTTCTGACCTAAAAGAAATATTAAAATGACTTAAGCTTTATTCTTTAATGAGAAATCAATTAGGAAAAAGGTGAGAGAATTTATTTAAAAGAAAATTACTTAATAAACATTATTTATTAGTGGAGTATTTTTCTAGTATATGAAAAGATATTGTGTTTGAAGAAAGTTTAAAAATTTATTCTAAAATTTTTAATATAAAACCAAATAAAGAAGATATAATATTTAAGAAGATTGATAATATAAATTGATGAATAAGAATTTATTTTGATGATAATATGGTTGATGTTAGTTATTCTAGAATAGAAAAGATATTAAAAAAATAATTTAAATTTTAATTTTGTTTTATGTCAAGAGATTTATTAAATAATATAATAAGTGAAATTGAAACTAAGATAGATTCTGTTGAATTAACTCCAGAAATAGAAAATATCGGAGAAGTTTTTTATTTATGAGACTCTATTGCGAAAGTTTCTGGTTTAAGAGGAGTTTCTTATAATGAAGTAGTTGAATTTGATTCTTGAGCGACATGAGTAGCTTTAAATTTAGAAGAACATTTTGTTTGAGTAGTTATTTTATCTGGATTTGAGAAAGTAAAAGAATGAGAAAAAGTAAAAGCTACTTCTAGAATACTAGAGGTTCCTGTTTGAGAAGAACTTATTGGTAGGGTTGTAGATTCTCTTTGAATTCCTATTGATTGACTTTGAGAAATTAAATCAAAAGAATTTTATCCAGTTGAAAGAGTGGCTTCTTGAGTTATGTCAAGAAAATCAGTACATGAACCAATGGAAACAGGTATAAAAGCAGTAGATGCTTTAGTTCCAGTATGAAGAGGACAAAGAGAACTTATAATTTGAGATAGACAAACTGGTAAAACACAAATAGCAATAGATACTATTTTGAATCAAAAAGGTCAAAATATGATTTGTGTTTATGTTGCTATTGGACAAAAAGAATGAAAAATTTCAAGAATAGCCGAAGAGTTAAAAAATGCTTGAGCAATGGATTATACAATTATAGTTTCAGCTTGAGCTTCTTTACCTGCTGCAATGCAATATTTAGCTCCATATTCCGGGTGTGCTATGGCAGAATATTTTATGCTTAATGGAAAACATGCTTTAATAATATATGACGACTTAAGTAAACAAGCAACAGCTTATAGAGAAATGGCATTACTTTTAAGAAGACCACCATGAAGAGAAGCTTATCCTTGAGATGTATTCTATCTCCATTCAAGATTGCTTGAAAGATCAGCTAAATTAAATGATGAATTATGAGGATGAAGTTTAACAGCTTTACCTATTATTGAAACACAAGCATGAGATGTTTCTGCCTATATTCCTACAAATGTAATATCTATTACTGATGGGCAAATATTTTTAGATTCAGATCTTTTTAATAGTTGACAAAAACCAGCTATTAATGTGTGACTTTCTGTATCAAGAGTATGATGATCAGCTCAAATGAAGGCTATGAAAAAAATAGCTGGTAATTTAAAACTTGATTTAGCTCAATATAGGGAGTTGGCAGCTTTTTCACAATTTGCTTCTGATTTAGATGAAGCTACAAGAAAACAACTTGAGAGATGAGAAAGAATGATGACTTTAATTAAACAATGAAAAAACACTCCTATAGAAACAGCTAAACAAGTTTGTGCTATATATGCTGGATGAAAGGGGTATTTTGATATAATTCCTGTAAATAAAATATTAGAAATAGAATCCAATTTATATATTTCATTAGAGGATGAAAAAACAATAATCGATTCTATTAGAAAAGAAAAAGTTATAAATGAAAATATAGAAAAAAAATTAATTGAACTTATTAAAAAAGTTGTAGAATTAAATAAATAAAAAATATAAAATAATTAATATTATTTATGGCTAATGATAAAGAAATAAAAAGAAAAATATTATCTATTCAGAATACCTGAAAGATAACTAAAGCAATGGAACTTATTTCTACAGTGAAAATGAAAAAGGCTCAGGATTTAGCAATAGAAAAAAAAGATTTTGTTTTAGAAGTATTAAAAATATTTCTTAGACTTTGAGATTTTTTCAAAGATTTCCCATTTTTTAATAAACAAGAAAATAAAAAAACACTTTGAGTAATTATAACTTCAAATAAATGACTTTGTTGAGGATATAATATAAATGTAATGAAAAAAGTAAATGACTATATTTTAGAAACAAAGGAAAATATAGATTTTATGACTTTATGAAAGAAAGCTTCTTTATTTGTTTTAAGAACTTGAAATAATTTAGTTTCAGATTTTTCTGAAGATTTTGGAGATATAGTAGATACTATTTTTATAAAAAATGTAACTAAATATATTTATGATAGTTTTTTATCAGGAAAATATAATAAAGTTGTAATTTTTTATAATTTTTATCAAAACAGCATAAAACAAATTCCAGTAGCTAGAGAATTTTTACCAATAGAATGAAAAGAAATAAGAGATTATTTAACAGAAGTTACTACAAAACATTTTGATATAGATAAGGAATTAGAAAATATTAGAGATAATGTAGATTATATAGTTGAACCAAATATTGAAGACATTGCATTAGAAGTCGTTCCTATGATACTTGATATGATGTTTCATGATATAGTACTTGAAGCAAAAGCATCTGAACATTCAGCTCGTATGATGGCTATGAAAAGTGCAAAAGATAATGCTTATAAAATAGCAGATGAACTTAATTTAAAATATAACAAAGCAAGACAATCTATAATAACAAAAGAGGTTTCTGAAATAGTGGGTTGAGTAGAAGCATTAAAAGACTCATAAAACTTTACAAAACAGCTTAATGTTATATTATAAATTTGTTTATCTTTTTAATATTATATTATGAAACAACTACCAATAGCTTTAAGATTTATACTGAATATATTATTTTTTGTTATATATTGTGTTATTTTACAATTTCTATCAGGTTTTATATTATGATGGACATATAAAAGTTTATGAAAAGCTATTCCTTATTCTTGAGACCCAATATTTATAAAGATAGCTTTAGTTACATTTTTATTTATTTTAATTTTTACATTAATATTTAGAAAATATTTTTATATTAGTTTAGATTTAAATAAGGATGTTGAAGAAGATGAAAAAAATTATAATAATAAAGAAAAACAAGAAAAATTGAATAATAATAAAGAAAAAAATTTAAATAAGGATAGTGAACATATGAAGATATATATAGAAAAAGAAATAAATAAATAAGAATTTAATTAATGGAATTAAATATTTACACAGATGGATGAAGTAGAGGAAATCCTTGAGAAGCTTGAATAGGGGTTTATATAACAGATATAAAATGAAAAGAAATAGAAAAAAGATATAAATATTTATGAAAAACTACTAATAATATAGCAGAATATACAGGAGCATTATATTGAATAAGAAGATGAATGGAATTATGATGAAAAAAAATAAATCTTTTTCTAGATTCTAAATTGGTTATAAATCAGTTATCTTGAAAATGGAAAATAAAAAATGATGAATTAAAAAAAATATATGATAAAATAAATAATTTAACGAAAAAGAAAAAAATAGATATAATTTATAATTGGATTAGAAGAGAGAAAAATAAACAGGCAGATAGATTAAGTAATGTAGCTATGGATAGAAAATAATTTATATTATTAATAATTAATTATGACAATATTTAAATGTGCAAAATGTGGTTTTGAAAAAGAAGGTAGATGTAAACCTAAAAAATGTCTTGAATGTTGAAAGATTTGAACTTTTGAAAAAAAAGAAAAAGAATGTTGTTGTAATTGTTAAAAAAATTTATAAATATTTAATTTTTAATTTATAATTATTATTATGTATACTTGAAAAATAACAAAAATAATTTGAGTTGTAATTGATGTAAAGTTTAAATGAGATTATATTCCATCAATATATGAAGCTCTTGAAATAAAATGATCAGAACAAAAAGTTGTACTTGAAACTCAGCAACAATTGTGAGATTGAGTAGTTAGAACTATTGCTATGAATCAAGTTGAATGACTTAAAAGATGAATGGATGTAGTAGCATTAGAATCACCAATTAGAACTCCTGTTTGAGAAAAAACTTTATGAAGAATGTTTAATGTTTTATGAGAACCTATAGATAATAAAGAGTTTCCAAAAACTGAATTTATGGATCCTATACATAGAAAAGCTCCAAAATTTAAAGATTTAAGTAATAAGGCTGAACTTTTTGAAACTTGAATTAAAGTAGTTGATTTAATAGCTCCTATGCTTAAAGGGGGAAAAGTATGACTTTTTGGGTGAGCATGAGTAGGAAAAACCGTAATAATGCAAGAACTTATTCATAATATAGCAAGTGAACATGGATGATATAGTGTTGTTGCTTGAGTATGAGAAAGAACAAGAGAATGAAATGATTTGTTTCATGAAATGAAAGATAGTTGAGTTATAAATAAAACAGCAATGGTGTTTTGACAAATGAATGAAGCTCCAGGGCCTAGAGCTAGAGTTGCTTTAACTTGATTAACAATGGCTGAACATTTTAGAGATAGAGAAAAAAAGGATGTATTATTGTTTATTGATAATATATTTAGGTTTACACAAGCCGGTTCAGAAATATCAGCATTACTTTGAAGAATTCCTTCAGCTGTATGATATCAACCAACATTAGCTACTGATATGGGAACTTTACAGGAAAGAATTACTTCAACCAAAGATGGTTCTATTACTTCTGTACAAGCAGTTTATGTTCCAGCTGATGATTTAACAGACCCTGCTCCAGCAACAACTTTTGCTCATCTTGACTCCACAGTAACTCTTTCAAGATCTATAGCAGAGCTTGGTATATATCCAGCTGTTGACCCCCTTGATTCTAGTTCTACAGTTTTAGATCCAACTCTTGTTTGAGAGAAGCATTATAATGTTGCAAGAGAAGTTCAAAGAATACTTCAAAAATATAAAGAATTACAAGATATAATAGCAATACTTGGTATGGATGAGTTATCTGAAGAAGATAAAAAAACTGTAGCAAGAGCGAGAAGAATACAAAAATTTTTATCACAACCTTTCTTTGTAGCAGAACAATTTACAGGAACACCAGGAGTTTATGCAAAATTATCTGATACAGTTAGTTGATTTAAAAGAATAATAGATTGAGAAGTTGATAAAATACCTGAAAATTATTTTATGTATAAAAACACAATTGAAGATGTGCTTAAAGCTTATAATAAAGATAAAAAGTAAAAATTAAATAAAACAATATTATGAAATTAAAAATTTTATCATTTTCAGGAGAAAGCTTTTCATCTAAAGCAGTTAATTCTATTACACTTAAAACAAAAATGTGAGAATTAACAGTTTTAGAAAATCATTCTCCACTTATAGCATCAATTAAACCCAGTATTCTTTATATAAAATTTAAAGATGATAATAATATAAATCAAAGGGAAGATTTTGCTATTTGATCATGAGTTATAGAAGTTAGAGATTCAAGTATAAAAATAGTGGCCGATATGCTTATTGATGTTGAAGAAGTTAATAAATGAAAAGCAGAAGAAGCTAGAAAAAAAGCATTAAAACTTATGGCAAAATATAAAAATAGTAAAGATAGAATTGATATGGAAAATTTCATTCAAGCAGAAGATATGTTGTTAAAATCAATCGCACAACTTAAATTAGCAAATTTAAGAAAATAGGTCTATTTTAAAACCAAGAAAATCAAAATTGATTTTGATTTTCTTGGTTTTTGTATATAATTTTTTTATTAAAATTAAATAAAATTTATGGTAGAATTTTTAAAAGAAACTATCAAGTGAAAGAAATTTGAACTTTTAATTGATATTAAAATATATAAAAAAGATATTATTTTTAAAACAGCATATTTATTTTTAGATAAGTGATATTTTTTCTTTAAAAATAATAATAGTAAAGAAATGGTAGTCCAGTTTACATTAAAAGAATGAGAAAAAAACAAATTAGAAGATATTATTAAAGATTTCAGTAATGAACTATTAAATAATATGCTTAGATGAATTGTTGCAAAAGAAAATAAAGATATAAGATCAGAAATAATTACTTCTTCAATAAAAAACAGTTTAAGAGAAGCTGAATTACCAAATGACTGGAAAGGTTATGATGATTCAGAAAAAGATTATTTTGAAAATAGAGAAGAAAAAAAGGAAGATATAGATTTTGATAAAGATATTGATGAAATTTTAAAAGAAATAGAAAATGATCCTGAATTAAAAATAGATGAAGAAGAGATAGAAAAAATATTGAAAGAAATAGAAGAAGAAGAGGAAAAAGAAGATAATAACAAAGAAGATTCTGAAATAAAAATAGATATGGAAGGAATAAAGAAAGCAAAAAAGAAATTTAAAAAATAAAAAATATATATGAAAAAAACATTTAATATTCAGAAAAATATATATAAAATAAAAAATATAAAACAAGCAATAAAAGATTTTGAAGAAGTTGCAAAAATTAAGTATAATATTAGTTTAGAAGAATTGATTGTAGAATGAGAGGAAAATAAAGAAATAGAAGAAGTTTTTAATGAATTAATGAATTATATTATTTCTTTAGAGTGTAATTAAATAATGAATATATTAACAAAAGAGACAATAAAAAAGTTTGATAAAAAAAATGTTTGATTTTTTAGATTTAAAAAATTAGATAAAAAAACAATGCTTATAACAAATGATATATGAGCATATTCTTATTTGACTTTTGACGAGTTTAAATATTTTTTACTTTGATGAAAAGATTTAACAATAAAAAAGAAGAAAGAATTAGAAAATAAAAAATTTTTTAAAAACACTTCTTATTATGAATCAGATTATAAGTATGAATACTGAACAAAGAATAGTTTTTTAGCTTTTGGTCCAATTTTACACATTATGATTATTACATTGAGATGTAATCATAAATGTAAATATTGTCATGCAGCAGCAGCTCCTATGTCAGCAAAAAAATATGATATGACAAAAGAATTAGCACAAAAAACAATTGATGTTATGTTTTTTTCAACAGCAAGATCCATAACTATTGAGTTTCAATGAGGAGAACCTCTTGTTAATTGGAATGTAATAAAATTTTCTATTGAATATGCGTATAAAAAATCAAAAGCTATATGAAAAAAGGTAAATTTTTGTTTAGTTACAAATTTGACATTAATGACAGATAAAATTTTAGATTTTTTATTAAAAAATAAAGTAAGTATATCAACTTCTTTAGATTGAAATGAAGAAGTACATAATTATAATAGAACATATAAATGATGAAATTCTTATGCAGAAGTAATTAAATGGATAAAGAAAATTAATATAAGATATAAAAAAGAAGAAAAAATACATTGATTTTTAGGTTATCAAAGAACTATGTGAGCGCTTCTTACAACAACAAAAAAAACATTATGAAAATGGAAAGAAGTAATTGATTCTTATGTTGATATTTGAATGGATTGAATATTTATTAGACCACTTAGTCCTTATTGATTTGCATCTTCAGAGTTAGAAAAACTTTGATATTCTGCAGAAGATTTTTTAATTTTTTATAAAAAATCTTTAGATTATATAATAGAATTAAATAAAAAAGGTATATTGCTTAGAGAACATTTTGCATCTATTTATCTTTGAAAAATCTTTAAACCAAAAGATCCTAATTATCTTGATGATAGATCTCCTTGTTGAGCTAGTATAGGACAAGTTGCTTATAATTTTGATTGAAAAATTTATAGTTGTGATGAAGGAAGAATGCTTTGAAGGATGTGACTAGATGAATTTAAAATTTGAAAAGTAACAGATAATCCTAAAGAATCATATATTGACATGATTACAAGTGATTCAACAAAGATTTTGGTGGAATCTTCTACTCTAGATTGATTACCATGATTTGAAGGTGATGTATATAAAACTTATATTTGAACTTGCCCTATTCATAATTATAAATCAAGGAATACTGTTTATCCAAATTTTTCTATTGATTATAAGAAAAAAATTGAGCATTGAATATTAGATTACTTATTTTTAAAAATTAGAAATAAAGAAACAAAGTTTATATTTAAAAAATGGATTAGAGAACCAGAAATAGCAAAAGGAAAATGTGATTGTTAATTTAATAGTTTATCTTATATTATTGTTTCTATGATTAAAAAAGGAAAAATGTTTCCAAAAATAAAGAAAAAATTAAAACTTTTTCTAGAAAGTGAGTCTTGAAATATCAGTAAAAAAGATGCTTTATGAATTTCTGCTTGAGTTATGCTTTTATGAGTTGTATGAAAAGAAGTATCAGCTCTTTGAGCAGATTGTATAGATGAATATGTAGATCATCTTAGTTGAAATACATCTTGACATCACAGTTGAATTTCAACACCACATGCTTGAACACTTAGTACTCCAGCAGTATGTGATTTATGACCAGTAAATGATGGAAAAGCATGTAACACACCTGGAGATCCTTGAAGTAATTGACCTCGGACAAGTGCAAATTGTAATGATGGCGGTTGAACAGATACTAGAATATGTAATATACCAACATCTTTACATTCTAGTTGATTAGTTAATTGACATTATAGTTGAAAATCTAATTATACTACTTGATTGACAGGGCATTGTTCACATGGTTCACACGGTTCACATGGTTCACATGGTTCACACGGTTCACATGGTTCACACGGTTCACACGGTTCACATGGTTCACACGGTTCACACGGTTCACACGGTTCACATGGTTCACACGGTTCACACGGTTCACACGGTTCACATGGTTCACACG
>CAMZKR010000125.1 GCA_947311335.1 uncultured bacterium | reverse complement strand
ACTCAAAACAAAAAGAATAAAACAAAAGAAATGAATAATTTATTCTTTGATACCATTAATTATTATGTATTAATATCACGTTTTTTAAAAAAGATTTTATTTTTATATAATTTTTTAAGTCCATAAAAAGATAATCAAATAAGAAAGAATGAACATATTTGAGTTAAATTAATATTTAATAATATTTTAAATGTATCTGGATCTCAATTAAAAGATTCAAATATTAATAATATGGAAGAAAATAAAATTAAACCTACATATCAAACTAATCATTTAATTTCTACAAAAATAGATAATATATAATGAAGAAAATAAAATAAAAAAGCTTATTGAATAAACTATAGCCAAGGGAAAAATAGGTACCTCATACGGCACATTAGAAAATGGATGTGTATATAATATTCATATACTTGATAAATTGTCGCTTATTTCATTTCAATACACCTGTCATCATAAAAATGCTCATATATATCATATAATCAAAACAAATAAAAATGAAACAACTACTCCATCTAAATAATTTATTATTTTTGATTTTTCAAGTTTTAATGTAATAAGAAAAACAATAAAAAATCAAAATATAGCTCCAAATAAAGAAAAATTATAATCACTCATTATAAAAAATTCAAAAGGATCTTTTATAAATTTCATATCTTTCCATTTACTTAAAATAAAAAATAACCTTGAAAAAATAAAAACACTTATAAAATACCAAAGTATATTATTTAAAAAAAATGAAAAATTATAACTATATCTATATGAAAGTTTTTTCAACATCCGTAAAAAAAGAAAAAAACAAATACTTAAAGTTAATCAAAATGTATATATAAAAAATCAATTAAATATATCAAAAAATGGTATCAAAATAATTATTATTAAAAATAAAATTCTCCTTTATATTATATTTTATATTAAAAAATGCAAAGCATTTTTATGCTCTACTTTGATATTCTTTTGTTCTAGTATCTATCCTTAATTTATCTCATATATTTATAAATAAAGGAACTTGTATTACTAATCATGTTGACATTGTTGCTGGTTTTTTTCATCAAGTTGCTGTGTCTCATCTTTCTCATGGTGGAGTTTCTATAACCTCAAGTTCACAACTAGGCTCTAAGTTAATATTTATAGGGTTTTCATTAAATTCTTGCAAAGTAACTTTATCTCAATCTTTTAAAAACATTTCTGCTCATCATAAAACTTTTTTAGGTAAAGCTACTTGTTCATATGTTGATTGATTCATAAAATAATAATTATCTCCATCATTATATAAATAATCATAATTATTATAAGAAATATCTGCCGGTTTAAATTTATCAGTATCAGATATAGTTTTTGATAAAGTTCAACCAGATAAAAGATTTTTTATTTTAATATTTATTATACTTCATCATCTTCACATTACTTTTTGAGCATATGTTAATACTTCATAAGGAATATTATCTATAATAAACTTCTTTCACACTTTTAATTCATTTCAATTATACATAATTTTATTTCTTAAAATTGATTTCTTTTTATTTTCTATTTAGCATACTCTATAACTCTTAATTCTCTAATTAAATTTACTTTGACTTCTCATGAATAACTAAGTTTTGCTTGTATATCATTTGCTATTTTAGCTGCTAATTCTTCTGCTTCTATATCTGAAATTGTATTAGCATTAACAAAAACTCTTACCTCTCTTCATGCACTTAGTGCATAAGCTTTATTAACTCAAGAATAACTTTGAACTAAAGCTTCCATTTCTCATACTCTCTTTAAATATTCTTCAATTGCTTCTCTTCTAGCTCATGGTCTAACTGAACTAATAGCATCAGCTACTTGTACTATTGCAGCATAAATACTTATAGAAAAAGATTCTCCATGATGATTTTCAATTATATCTATAACATCTTTATTTAAATTATATTTTCTTCATAATTTTGCTCATATCTCTGGATGTGTTCCTTCTATATCATGATCAAGAGCTTTTCATATATCATGAAGTAATCATCATTTTTTTACAATATTTGTATCTACTCATAATTCTTTTGCTATAGCTTCTGCTATAACTGCTACTTCTTTTGAATGTTTTAATATATTTTGTCCATAACTTGTTCTAAATCTTAATTTTCAAATTATAGGAATTATTTCTGATGGAATATTTGTTATTCAAAGCTCTTCTATAATATTATTTCATAAATCTCTAAGTAATATGTCTGCTTCACTTTCTGTATTTTTTATTACTTCTTCTATTCTAGCTGGTTGAATTCTTCAATCTTCAATTAACTTTTCAAGAGATTTTTTAGCTATATATCTTCTATATAAATCAAAAGCTGATATAAAAACTGTGTCTGGAGTATCATCAATTATTAAAGAAACTCATGCTTCTTTTTCAAAAGTTGTTATATTTCTTCATTCTTTTCATATTAATTTTCATTTAATATCATCTGATGGTATTTCAATAACAGTTGTTGTAACTTCACTTGTTACATCTGAAGCATATTGTTGAATTGATTTTAAAAGAATTTCTTTTGCTTCATCTTTTTTACTTTCTTCTAATTTCTTTTTATATTTTTCAATTAAAATTATAGCATCTTTTTCATATCTTTCTTTTATTTGCTTTAAATATAACTGTTTTGCATCTTCTTCTGATAATTTTGCTAATTCTGATAATTTTCAATTTAATTCTTTTTTTAGTTTAATAATTTTTTCATTTTCATTTTTTAATTTTTCTTCTTGCTTAAATAAATCGTCTTGTTTTAATGTTATTTTATCTAATCTATTTTCTATTTTTTCATCTCTTTCTCTTAATCTTTCCTCTAACTTCTCAGCTTTTTTAATAATATCTATAGATTCTTGTTTTGCTTTTTTAATAATATCTATAGATTCTTGTTTTACTTCTCTTAAAGTTTTTTCTTTTAAGGTTTCTGCCTTTTTTATAATATTCTCTGATTTAGATAATGCTTTTACTCCTTTTCTATTTTCCCATAAAAAAAATAAAACTACACTTAGTGTCATTCAAAAAATAATTCACATAATTAAATTCCATATCATTTTATCTTTATTTATTGATTAAAATATAATTTTAAATACTTTAAAACAGTAAATAATTAAATCTACATTTATTTATGAGTTAATTGAGGACTGTTAAAATATCAATTTTTGAAAACTTTTTAATTGCTTATAAAAAGCTTATATAGCTTAAGCTTTTTTTTAAAAAAATCAAAAAAAAATAACTTTACTAAAATAAAGTTATTTTTTTTTGATTTTTTAACTATTCATCATCTGGTAATTTAAATCCTCTTTCTTCTCTAATTTTTATTGCCAAATTTGAAGGAACTTCATTATAATGATCAAATTCCATAGCATAAGTAGCTCTTCATTGAGAAGCTGATCTCAATTCTGTTGCATAACCAAACATTTCAGATAATGGGACATAACAATTAATAATCTTTGCTTGTCATCTGTCACCCATTTCTTCTATTCTTCATCTTTTAGAATTAATTTGTCAAATTACATCTCACATATATTCTTCTGGAGTATTTACTTCTACTTTCATAACTGGCTCTAATAATGTAGCTTTAGCTTTAGAACAAGCTTCTCTAAATGCTTTTGATGCTGCTATCTTAAAAGATAATTCTGAAGAATCAACTTCATGAAATGAACCGAAAGTTAAAGTAGCTTTAATGTCAACCATAGGATATCAAGCAACATATCATTTTGTATATGCCTCTTTTAATCATTTTTCAACTCAAGGTACATACTCTTTTGGAATTACTCAACCAGATATCTTATTTATAAATTTATTTGTTTTTTTAACTCCTTCATCATCTTCATCTGCTTCTCTATATGGTTCAAAAGTTATTACAACATGACCGTATTGACCTCTACCTCATGTTTGTTTTGAATATTTATGCTCTATATCTTTAGCTACTTCTTTTATAGTTTCTCTATAAGCTACTTGGGGTGCTCATACATTACATTCTACTTTAAACTCTCTTTTCATTCTATCAACAATTATATCAAGATGAAGTTCTCACATACCTGATATTATTGTTTGTCCAGTTTCTTCATCAGATCTAACTCTAAAAGAGGGGTCTTCTTCTGCTAATTTTGAAAGAGCAATTCACATTTTTTCTTGATCAGCTTTGGTTTTTGGTTCAACTGAAACACTTATTACTGGTTCAGGAAATTCCATAGATTCTACTAAAAACTTCTTATTTAAATCACAAAGAGTATCTCATGTTTTTGTATCTTTTAATCATACAATAGCTCAAATGTGTCCAGCTCAAATCTCTTGTATTTCTTCTCTAGTATTAGCGTGCATTTGTAAAAGTCTTCAAACTCTTTCTTTTTTTCAATTAGAAGAGTTATATATATAACTTCCTGATTTTAAAGTTCAAGAATAAACTCTTGTAAAAGTAAGTCTTCAAACAAAAGGGTCTGTTGCAACTTTAAAGGCAAATGCAGCTAATGAACCGTTTGAGTCAATTTTAATTTCTTCTGTTTTTTCTTTATCATCTATATCCATAACTGTTAATTTTCAATCATTTACTTCTATTGGTGAAGGTAAAAAGTCAACTGCTGCATCTATTACTAATTGTACTCATACATTTTGTAAAGCTGATCAACAAGTAACAGCATATAAAGCGTTATTACATACTCAAATTCTAAGTCATTTTTTTATTTCTTCTATTGATAAATCTCCTTTCTCAAAAAATTTTTCCATTAAAGAATCATCTTGTTCTGCAACCTTTTCTATCAACACTGTTCTTAATGCTTCTACTTTATCTTTTATATCTGCTGGTATTTCTATTTCATCTACTTTTTCTCATGAATCTCCATAAAATCTATAAGCTTTCATTTCTATTAAATTTACTATTCATTTAAACGTCTCAGCAGCTCAAATAGGATATTGAATAGCTACTACTTTATTTCAAGCTAATCTTTTTTTAATAGACTCTAAGCTCATATCAAAATCAGCTCACATTTTATCCATTTTATTAACAAAAGCTATTCTTGGTACATTATATTTATCTGATTGTTTCCATACTGTTTCTGATTGAGGTTCAACTCACTGTGATCAGTCAAATACAGCAATTCAACCATCTAATACTCTTAAAGATCTTTCTACTTCAATAGTAAAGTCAACATGTCAAGGAGTATCAATAATATTAATTTGGTAATCTTTCCAAAAAGCAGTAGTGGCTGCTGATGTTATTGTTATACCTCTTTCTTTTTCTTGCTCCATCCAATCCATTTGTGATTCTCAATCATGAGTTTCTCAAATTTTATGAGTTTTACCTGTATAGTACAATATTCTCTCAGTTGTTGTTGTTTTTCCAGCATCAATATGTGCTATAATTCAAATATTTCTAACCTTATTTAAAGGTATAACTTTACTCATAATTAAGTATTAAAAAATTAAAAATCAATGTTTATTTTTATTTTCTTTAGTTTTCTTTTAAAATTTGCCCGAAGATTTTATATAAAAGGCGAATTCTGTCAAATTATTTTAATTATTTAGAAAATTAGTTTTCAACATTTTCACCAATTCAGAAATTATAAATACTGAATAATTATCTACTTTTTGTTTTGATATATCAATATTTAATTCATTAAAGAAAAATTTAAAAACTTCTCCTATAAATATTACAATAGATTTATCTTTTTTTATTAGTTCTAAAATTTTTATTGAAATTATTTCAGATCTTTCTATAAATAAAACACTTTCTATATCTTCTATCCATTCATTTATTCTATTTTTTATATTAATATCTAGATAATCATCATTAAATTTTATTTTTTGTTTTTTTATTTGATAAGAAAAATTAATTAATTCTTTTTTTGATATACTTCTTATTTCATTACTAATTGGTACATAAATTAAAGATAGTATTCATAATAAAAAATTTGTTCAATATCATTTATCTAAAGAAATAAACAAAAAACTTAATAAATTATCGTACTTTTTCTTTAAAATTAACTCAACCAAAAAATTAGCCAATAAAAAATCGTATTTTTTTGCTTTTTTCTCATCTTTTTGTATTTTTTTAATTCCAGTTTGAGATTTTTTGGAAGTCTCTTTATATTTTTCTGAGATTCCTTTAATTTTATCACTAGATTGTCATCCTCATTCAGATGAGTCAATTTCTGGAATAAATTCTTCTAAACTCATGTTAAATTAGTTATTTTTTGCAAAATTTATTTTATATTAATATTATTTATAATTATTTCAACTTCTGCTTGCTTAAATTATTGTTTATAATTATTTGTACACATCTATCTATATTTGATTTATCTTTATAAAAAGTGTATTTAAATCATAATTTTTTTATATATTCCATCGTTAAAGTACTTTGATTAAATCAAATTTCTATAAATAAAATTATTGTTTTTTTTAATATATTTGATAATAAAATTGTTTCCTCAAAAAGTTTTTTATATAATTCAAAGCCATTTTCTTTTCATCAATACAAAGCTATATTAGGTTCATAATTTATTACATTTTTATCCATGTTTTTAATATCATTTTTTTTTATGTATGGTAAATTAGCTGTAATAATAATATTTTTTTCAAATTTATATTTCTTTATATTCCTT
>CAMZKR010000124.1 GCA_947311335.1 uncultured bacterium | reverse complement strand
ATATATTTTTAAAAAATAAAAAAGATTTTTTATACTTTCTTGAAAAAATATAATTTTTTTGTATTATAAAATTGAATTTTAAAATATAAAAATTGATATGAGCTTATTTAAAAAAACTTTTAAAATTATATTTTTTTCTTTTTTGACATTCTTTTTTAGTTTATCAATATTATGGGCTTGGAATGGTTTGTTTGTTGAAAATTGAGATATGTTAAGTTTAACAAAATGGAATGAAATGATAAATAAACTTAATACTAAAATTGATCAATCAAATGTTGTTTGAACTAGTAATATTGTAGTAAAAAAATCTTGAACAGGAATAATTATTAGTTTAACATGAAGTATTTTAAGTAGTCCTATTCCTGATATAAAAACTAAAACACAGATAGAAATACCAACATCAACTACAACAACTATTTCTTTAGATGGAGATGATTTTATTCCAAATTCAATAGTTACTATACCTAATTTTCCATGAACTATAAATTATGTAAATATTAATTCTCAAAGTAATATAGATATCAATTTAACATCAAATAATACTCAATGAGTTTACGATATTATTGTATCAAATAATTGAGTATTAAATACTTTATGGAATTGAAATTGAGAAAATTTATTAAAAATAGTTAATAAAATAACGATTGTTTGAGATGATATTTCTTGAAGAAGATTTACTAATAATACTTTTGCAACTAGTTGTAATACATATAGAAATCCGACTTGAGATTATGAATATTCTTGAGACATATGAGATTGAAATTATTTAATTAAACCAGATTTTAATTCTGAATTTATTGTTTATTGTGATATGACTACAGATTCTTGATGATGGACAAGGATTTCATATTCTTCTAATTTCCCTCATCAAGCACATTTTACAGATGGTGATGCAAATAGATGGCTTGATTCTAATTTTAGTTTAGATTTAACGGATTCTAGAATAAATGCAATTAGGGCAGTTTCTACTGAATGAAAACAAAAATATTATGGAACTTGTCAATGAGTAATACATTATTTATATCAAACAAATAATTATTGATATGCATTTGGTTTTAGATTTCATAATGGACATGAAACAGCGTATAATCAACAAACATATCCAAGTACAAATATAGTAGTTTCTAATGATGGGTGTATGGTTAATAATAATACAATGTCTTCTACAGAATTTGATATAATTGATATTAGAGTTCCTATTATAAATGTACATTCTAGAGATAATAGTAGTACTGAACAATGGGGATCACCTTTAACAAATAATCCTGCCTGGTTTAGATAATATATATAATAAATGAGTATAAAAATATTAAAAAAATATAAAATAAAAGCTAAAAAATCACTTTGACAAAATTTTTTAGTAAATGATTTAATGATAGATGATATTTCCAATATTATTGAAATACAAAATAAAAATATAATTGAAGTATGACCTTGATATGGAGTATTAACAAAAAAACTTTTAGAAAAAAACCCAAAGAGTTTAAATTTAATTGAACTTGATAAGAATATGGTTAATATACTTGAGAAAAGAAAAAATAATTGAGATTTTAACTTAGATTGAATTAATTTTAAAATAGATAATATAGATATTTTAAAATACTTACCAAACTATTCTAATTATAATGTTATAGCAAATATCCCATATTATATTACTTCACCAATTCTTAAACATTTTTTATATATTCTTGAAAATAAACCAGAAAAAATGGTTATTTTGATGCAAAAAGATGTTGGAGATAAAATACTTTGAAAATGAAAAAATAAAAGTTCTGTACTATCATTATTTATAGCTAAAAAATGTTATATAAAAGAGGTTTTACTAGTATGAAGAGAAAATTTTATACCAATGCCTAAAGTAGAATCAAGTGTATTATTTTTTGAATTACACAATGTATATAAAGATATTGATGATAGTATATTTTTAGATATTATAAAAAAAGGATTTTTAAGTCCCAGAAAAAAATTAATAAAGAATTTAATTAGTGGATGATTTAAAAAAGAATTTATTTTAAATATTTTTGATAAATTATGAATAGAAGAATGAATTAGAGGAGAAGACTTAGATATAGATGTTTGGAGCAATTTGGTGAGTAAATTAAATATTTAGAATGAAAAAAATAAATATAATCCAGTTTTTACCTTATTATCCACCACACAAAGGAGGGCTTGAAACTCATACTCAAGAGTGGGGAAAATGGTGGATGAGAAAATGATATTGAGATGTTTATAATATAATTACTGATTTTGGTCAAAGTTATTTGCTATGAGAAGAAATTATTTTTGATTCAGAAGTCATTTGATACAAAAAAGATTGAGTAGAAAATTTGCTAGTTCCTAGCTTTGAAATTATTCCAAATTTTCCTATTTATAAATTTTGGAATAGAAAATATAGAATAATTATTCTATATTTAAAAGAAAAAAATATAAATCTAATTATTACTAGAACTAGATTTTTTTTAACTACATTAATTGGATGATTATTTGCAAGAAAAAATAAAATAAAGTGGTGTCATATAGAACATGGAAGTGATTATGTAAAACTTAATGCTAAGTGGAAAAATATCGTTACTAAAGTTTATGATAAAATAATTTGAAAATGGATTTTTAAAAAAGCCAATAAGGTTGTTTGAATTAGTGAAGCTTGTAAAAGATTTATTAGAAAAGAATTTATTTATAGAGAAGTTGATGTTATTTATAGGGGAATTGACTTAAATGATATAAATAGTAAAAAAAGATGAGCTATAAAACTTGTATTTATCTGAAGATTAGTAAAATTAAAAGGAGTTGAGGATTTACTAAAAGCATACTCAAAAATAAAAATAGATATATTACTTGATATTATTTGAGATGGGGAAGAATTACAAAAACTACAAAATATTGTTAATAGCTATAATATAACAAATGTAAGTTTTTTATGAATTAAGGATAAAAATTTTATTGTAAATTATTTATCAAAAAATAAATGTATATTTGTAAATACAAGTTATCAAGAATGATTACCCAGCTGAGTTATAGAGTCTTTATTTTATAAAAACATAACAATAGCATCAGATGTATGATGAACTAAGGAAATATCAAATAAAGAAGATTTAATTTTATTTAAAGCTTGAGATATAAATTGATTACTTAGAAAAATAGAATATTCTTTTAAAAGATATAATAAATTAGTTTGAAAATCATATATTTTTATTAAAAATAGATTTACTTGGGAAAGAAATATAGAAAAATATTATAATTTTTTAATAAGATAATTTTATGAAATGGAAAGAACTTGAATTTAAAACTGTACTTATTACTTGATGAGCATGATTTTTATGATCTCATATTTGTGAAAAATTATTAAATAATTGAACAAAAGTAGTTTGTGTTGATAATATGCAGACATGAAATCAAACAAATATAGATATTTTTTTAGATAATAAAAATTATAATTTTGAATTAATTGATGTTAATGAATTTAAACAAATAGAAAGAATTTATAAAAAATATAAAATAGATTTTGTTTTTCATCATGCAGCAACGGTATGAGTTAAATTAACTAATGAAAAACCTTTCATGGTTTTTAATGATTTAGAATGAATTAAGCATATTTTAAAATTATCTGATATGTTTTGAATTGAAAAAGTTGTTTTTGCTTCAAGTTCTGAAGTATATTGAGAACCACAAAAAGTTCCGGAAGCAGAAGATGATCAATTAAGTCCACATATACCATATGCTACAGTGAAATTATTATGAGAACAATTAATGAAAACTTATAATGATAAGAAATGACTAAGAACTACTTCAGTAAGATTTTTTAACGTATTTTGACCTAGGCAAATAGGAACAGCTTATTGATTTGTTGCATGAATTTTTATGAATCAAGTGATAAATTGAGAAAGCCCTACTGTTTTTTGAGATTGATCACAAACTAGAAATTTTGTTTATGTGGATGATAATGTAAATGCTACTATTAAATCAATGATAAATAAAGAATCTGATTGAGAAGTAATTAATATTTGAACATGAAGACCAGTTACAGTTATTGATTTAGCAGAAAAAATTATAAATGTATCTTGAAAAGATTTAAAACCAATTTTTGTTAATCCTGCTAAAGACAATAGAGTACAGCATCGTTTTCCTGATATCACAAAAATGAAAAAAGTATTGTGATATGAACCACAATTTAATTTAGATAGGTGATTAAAACTTACTTATGATTGGTATTTAAATAATAAATAGAATGAAAAAATTATTAATAATATCTGCATTTTATAGACCTTATATTAGCTGAGCAGAAGTTGCTATAGAAAATCGGTTAAGTGATTTTGAAAAGTGATATAATATTACAATAATAACTTCATTGTTAGATAAAAAATTATTAAAAAAACAAAAACTAAATACTGTAAAAATTATTAGGTTATGATTTTGAAATAGTTTTGATAAATTTTTATTCCCTTTTTTATCGATGTTTTTTATTTTAAGAAATAAATTTGATATATATATGGCTGTACTTGAAACTTTTGCAGGTTTAGGTTTAGCTTTATCTTGTTTCTTTTCTAGAAATGTATATAAAAAAAGTATTTTAAATATTCAAAGTTGAACTGTTGATGATTTAAGTTGATTTTCAAGATTAATTTTAAAATTTATCCATATTAAAATTAAATACATAGTTGCAATAAGTAATTCTTTGTCAGATAGAGCTAAAAGATTTTGAGCAAAAAAAATAGGAATTATTCCAAATGGCGTTGATTTATCAAAATTTAGTTATGATAAAAAAATAGAAAAAAAAGATTTTATTTCTATTTGAAGATTACATAAAATAAAATGATTTGATAAATTATTTATTGTTTGGAAAAAATTATTAGATAAAGGGTATAATTACAAGTTGACTATTATTTGAGATTGAGTTATTAAAAATGATTTAAAAAAACAAGTGAATAACTTGTGACTTAAAAATAATATTATTTTTTTAGGTTTTTTAGAATATAATGAAATAGTAAATAAGTTACAAAAATCTAAATATTTTATTTTAAATTCTCAAAAAGAAGGTCTTTGAAATGTTTTTATAGAAGCTTTGGCTTGTGGCTGTATACCTATTTGACCTCACGTGTGAGGAATTCCTGATATTATCACTAATTGAGAGAATTGATTCTTATATGAATCTTGAAATTTAGAAAAATTAGTAAATATATTAGTAGATATAGAAAATAATAATATTAATGTAAGATATTTAAAAAGAAGTATAGAAAAATTTTCTTGGAATAAAATAACACAGGATTATTTAAATTTATTTGATAAAGTAATTAATGAAAATGTATAATTTATATATTACTATACATACTGAAAAATTAGATAATGATATTTTTTAAAAAAATTAATGAAAATAAATAAAATTTTAATAACAACTTGAATTTTTCCACCTGATATTTGATGACCAGCTTCTTATGTTCCAAAAATATCTAAGAAATTGCTTGAAGATTGAATTGATGTAAAGGTAATTACGTATACTAATAAAATACATGATAATAGTGAATATAAATATAAAGTAATTAGAGTATTAAAATCAAAATTCTTTTTAGTTCACTATTTTAAATTCTTTCTAAAAGTTTTAAAAGATTGAAGAGATGTAGATGTGATTTATATTCAATGAACTTTTTCAGCAGCTATCCCTACTATCTTAGCTAATTTTTTTTTGAAAAAGAAAACTATTATAAAGGTTGTATGATTATTTAGTTGGGAACAATCTATGAATCGAAAGTTAACTAATGATTTACTTGATAATTTTGTGATAAAAAGACAATGATTTTTATCTAAAACATTACAAAATATAGAAAAATATATTTTAAGTAAAGCAGATCATATAATTACTCCAAGTAACTATATGAAAAATTTACTTATAAAATTTTGAGTAAAAAAAGAAAAAATAAATATTGTATATAATTCTTTTGATCCTTTTGATTATAAAAAAATAGATAAAGAACAATTTATTAAAGAATTTTGAATTAGTAAATGAAAGAATATATATTTATCAGTTTGAAGATTAGTTTCTTGGAAAAATTTTGATAAATTAATAAAGGCTTTTAAAACTGTGAAAAATTGAAAATTATTTATAGTTTGAGATTGACCTAAAAAGCACGAGTTAGAAAAACTTATAAAGGAAACTAATCAAATTAATAAAATAGTTTTATTATGAAGTTTGTCTAAAAATGAAGTGTATAAATATTATCAAATTACTGATTATTTTATACTAGTTAGTTCTTATGAATGAATGAGTCATGTTTTAATAGAAGCAATTTCAATGGATCTAAAAATAATTAGTTCAGATATAGAAGCAAATAAAGAGACATTAGATTGATATAATAAAAAATTTTTTAT
>CAMZKR010000123.1 GCA_947311335.1 uncultured bacterium | reverse complement strand
TATATTTATTACTTTTTTATATATATCTATAGCTTCATCATATTTTCATAAAGCAGTAAGTGTTAATCATTTATTTATCAAAGAATACTCGAATTTTGAATCTAACTCTAATATATTATTAAATATTTTTAAAGCTTCATTATACTTTTTTTCATTATATAATTTTAATCATAATTGATTATTTATATTTGATATAAAATATTTTGCTTTTATTGTCATAATATTATAGTTATTAATTAATAGGTGTTAAAATTTTAAATCAATAGCTTCTTATAAAATTGATATGAAGTCATTCACAATTTTCATTATACATACATTTCTTACATCTTAAAGATTTTTTTCTATATAAATCCTTTATATATTTTTTTGTATAATCTTCTATTTCATAATTTGGTTGTAAATCTTTATAAGACTCATATATTCATGTTCCATCCAAACATTTAGGAATATTTATTAATTCTTTATTAATTTGACTTAAATAATTAATAAAATTTTTTTTAGTTTCTCAATATTTTTTATAAACTTGACTAGGGAATTCTTCTCAACTTAATATAAAATATTTTTCTTTATTTTTTATAATATTTTTTGTGCTAGTTTTTATAAAATCATGGCAATATTGTTTTTGAAAACAATAATTACAAGCTTTTAGATAACATTCAAGTTTATTTTTTCATTTTGATTTAATAAAAGGTTTAAATAAATGTTTTGATTCTCACATAACCTCAGATTTTATCTTTCTAGGATCTTGAATAAGATCTTCGTATCATTCAAATGCTTCAGCTGGAAATCTATTTGTCCACATATACATTCAAGAAATTTTTGACAATTCCCAGGCCTTATGTAAATTTATAATATTTTTATCTATATTATAAAATAATTTATCTTTATTTTCATAAAAACCTCTTCAAAAAGGAATTATTTGAAGAATATCGTATTCATAAATTCATAATTTAATAAAAAATCTAATTATATCTCTTAAATATTTAACATTTATTTTATTTACCACTATGTCAACATTCAATATTATTTCTTTAAAATATTTTTTTATATTCAACAATCATTTTAAAGATTTATTAAATGCTCAATTTGTATCAACTAGATAATCATGTAATTTAGAATTATGTCAATGAAAAGAAAAAGTAACCTCCTCTAATCAAGCTTTAAAAACTTCTTTACAAAAATCTATAGAAGCAAACTTATTTCAATTCGTTATAGTTTGCACTCTATCATATCAAAGTTCTTTTGAATACTTGATATAATCTATGAACTTAGGATTTATGCTTGCTTCTCCCCCAGATATTATAATTCTATTTTCATATTTTTTTTTAAATCAATCTTTTATTTGTTTTTTAACTATTTTTTCATCAATAAAAGTTCAATTTTGGGCATTTGAGTCAAGACAAAAAATACAATGATTATTACAAGCTGAAGCTATACGAATCCATATACGGTTTTGTTTTGTTGTCTTCTCTTTAGAAAGAAGATTTAGTTTATTTTCCATTATTTATATTTCTTTAATACTTTAAAATTAATCTCTTACTATAAAATTATTATAACTATTTACTTTTTTTATCCAATCCAAATTATTATTATTTTTTAATAAAAACTTTCCTAAATCAAATCATATTTTCATAGAATGGTCTACATTACAATGTAAAAAGAATCATTGTCTTCAGCTTATGTATAAATTCTTATATTCTTTAGATAATTTATATAAAACTTTTTTAAAACTTTCTTCCCATCAAATTTTATACAACGGATAAACATTTTCTTCATATTTCTTAAAAGATTTATTTTTATAAAAAATATATGTATCATCAATTAAGTTGGTTTCTTTTAAATTTAAAAAAGTATTGTATAAGATATTTTCTAAATTTATCTTTCATTTCCAAAAAGGGACTTCACAACAATATACTGTATAATTATTACTTTTTTGTAAATTGATATCAAATCTTTTAGGAATAGATACTCTGCCAAAAATAAATTTCTTTTGTGGGAAATAAAAAGTTTCTCACTCCAATAATGGTTTTTTATTTAAATATAAATATATTAAATATAATCATCTGTATCCCAAACTATTATCTTTCTTTTTTAAGGATAATTCTAATAAACTATTTAATGGAATAGTTGAGATTAAATTATTATAATTTATTTTTTCTCAAGCTATTTTTATAAAATCTTTCTCAAGATTAATTTGATAATATTGAACTCTCTTTAATATTTTTACTTTATTTTTTAATAATATCTTCTCTAATTTATCAGATATTTTTCAGAAACCTCATTTTATATATAAAAACTTATTTATTTTAATAGAAAATATTTGTTTTAATATCTTTAAAGGGTTTAATAAAAACCTTTTTTTTACAACTGAAGTAGATAGTTTATTTAAATTTATTCCCCAGACTTTAGATGCATAAGGTTTGTAAAATTCTACATAAATATAAGCTCAAACTTTTGATAATAATGTGTTTTCAAAAGAATCTTTATTTTTTAATATTATTTTATAATAAAGACTTCCAATTATACTAAAAATTGATTTAAAAATATTTAACTTTTTAAATAAATCAAAAGATCTTATTGGATAATTTAAAAAATCATTTTTTAAATATAACTTACTTTTTCTTTTTACTTCATATATATTTAATTTTAAATCTTCTTTTAAAAAATCTAAAATTTCTTTGAAATAAGTTTTTTGTAATCTATGGGATCAATTATCTAAAATATCTCCATTTTTATTTACTGATTTTGCTAAACCTCATAAAATTTTTTCTTTTTCAATAATTAATATTTCTCATTTATATTTTTTAGATAATATATATGCTGTTGAGAGTCAATTTAATCATCATCATAAAATAATATATTTATATTTCTTCTTTAACATATTTTCTATAATTATCTGTCTTTATAAATAATTCATACCAAATTAAGAAATTTAATAATGCCCATAAAAATCTTCAATTATCTAGCTTTAAAAAAAAATGTTCATCAATTAATTTTTTAGCTATTTTATAGTTTAATATTCAACTCTCTTCAATTTTCTCCTTTGTAAAATATTTATCAGATAAATCTTTTAAATCATTTATAAGCCATTTAGAATATGGGATTTCCATTCAAAAATTTGATCTTTTATATATTCTCTTTGGCATTATACTTTTAAAGGATTCTTTTTCAATTATTCTTCTATTAAATAAATTAATTTTAAATGTTTCTGGAATTGAAAAAGCAAATTCTGTTAATTTTTTTTCTAAAAAAGGAAATCTTCATTCTATTGAATTAGCCATAGTCATTCTATCATTTTTAATCATCAAATCTCATATTAAAAACATTTTCATATCTATAAATGCAATTTTTTGCAAATCTTCTTTAAAATTTAATTTATTAAAAATTTTTGAGAAAAAAGATGATGTTTTTCAAAAATCAACTCAAAATAATTCTTTTTGTTCTTTACTAGAAAGTATATGTCTCCAATAATAATGTGATTCTGGTATATTTAATTCAATTCAAGAGATAAATCTCTTTGCTTTAAAATCAAAACTAAGTTTTTTTAAATCTATTGGTAATTTATGTATAAATTTATATATTATTTTTCTAAATATTTTAGGTATAAATTTATTATATATTTTTCTATATAAATATGCTTGATGAGTTTCATAAGCAGAAAATAATTCATCTCATCATTCTCATGACAATAAAACTTTTACATATTTTTTAGCATATTTTGATAAAATATATGTTGGTATAGCAGAACCATCAGCATAAGGTTCATCAGTAAAAGCAATATATTTATATATATTATCCCTAACATCTTTTGCATTTATTTCAACTTTATGATGAATAGTATCAGCATATTTTGACATAATTTTTTGATATTTAGATTCATCAAAACTAGATTCATTAACTTTTATTGCAAATGTATGAAGTTTTTTTGAATATCATAATTTTTTCAACATTCATACTATAATACTTGTATCAATTCATCAAGATAATGTAGAACCAATTTTTACATCAGAATTAAAATTTCTTTTTATAGAATCCTTAAATAAATTAAATAATTTATTTTTTGTTTCTTTAAAACTTCTTTTTTTATTTATTTTTATATCTATTTTATAATATTCTTTTATTCTATAATTTCAATTATCTAAATAATATTCTATAAAATGTCCTCAATCTAATTCTTTTATTCATTTAAAAGAGGTTAACTCTCAAGGAATATATCATAGTCAAAAATAATGATATATAGCTTCTTTATTTATTTTTCTTTTAAATCATTTTATTTGTAATAAAGATTTTATTTCAGAGGAAAAATATAAATTTTTATTATATTCTAAATAAAATAATGGTCTAGTTCAAAAAAAATCTCTAACAATATAAACTTTATTAAGTTTTTTATCAAAAATTGAAAAAGAAAAATATCAATCTATAATTTTTAGTAATTTTCTAATTCATAATTCTATGTAAAGGTATAATAAAACTTCAGTATCTGAATTAGATTTGAAATTATATTTTTTATCTAATTTATATTCTTTTTTTAATTCTAAAAAATTTGTAATTTCTCAATTATATGTTAAAATCACTTCTCAATTATTATAATCAAATGGCATATCTCAATTATGAGATAAGTCCATAATAGCTAATCTTGTGGTTCAAAAAATAACATTTTTACTATTTTTAATTCATTGAAAATCAGGTCATCTATGATATAAAAAACTAAGCATATTTTTTATATTAATATACTCTGTTTTTTTATTAAGATTCTTTCAAATAGCTCAAACTATTCAACACATATAATTTTATTTTTTAGTTAACAATATATTTTTTAAAATAAAAGAAAATATAAAAATTATTCCTGTAGCAATTATTTTTGATAAAAAATAATTAATATATAATTTTTCTAATAAAAAACTTAATATAATAAATTCTCCTATAAATATAACAAAAACTTCTATCAATAAAAATTTTAAAAAATATTTTTTAAAATTTAATCTATTATTAAATATTAAAGGAGTTATAATAAAAGCTAATAAACTTCCAGAAATAAATGCTAT
>CAMZKR010000122.1 GCA_947311335.1 uncultured bacterium | reverse complement strand
TAGAAGAAAAAGTTTTAGAAAAAAATAAAGTATTTTTTAAAAATAAAATCACAAGTGAATTAAAAAAAGATTATAATACAATTTTATCAAAATATACAAATATATGAGCTTCTTTTTGAGATTATATAAAAGATACAGCTAAATTAACTTTAGTTATAGCAATTTTATGAATAGCACTCTATGTAGCTTATGCATTTTCTGGTTCAATATCGTGAATTAGTTCATTAAATTTTGCTATAATAACAGTTATTACATTGTTTCACGATGTTTTTATATCAAGTTGATTTTATATTTTGACATCAGATTTTTTCCCAGAATTTAAAATAGATACTTTTTTTATTACATCTCTTTTAACTATATTATGATATTCTATAAATGATACAATAGTAGTTTTTGATAGAATTAGAGCAAATTTAAAGCAATTTTGATGAAAAACAAAAAAATTAAATGAAATAATAAATATGTCAATTAAAGAAACTTTGACAAGAAGTATTTATACAAGTTTAACTTTAGCTTTTGTCTTAACTACTATTTTTATATTTTGACCAAATACAATTAAATGATTTACTTTAGTTATGATATACTGAACTATAGTTTGAACTTTTTCTTCTATTTTTATAGCATCTCCTTTACTTTATGAATTAAATAAAAACAAAAAACTTAAAGTATATAAAAAGAAAATAATAAAAAATGAAGATAAACTTGTTGTATAATTATTATGAATAATAAAAAAACAATAAAAAAAATATTTTCAGAATTCATAAAAACTACAGGGAAAATTAAATTTTTATTTGTAGTTTTGTTTTGATTTTTTGTTTCTTTATTACAGTTTATAGAACCTCTTTTTTTTACACAAATAATAAAAACATTAGAAATATTTTTAAAAACTTGAAATTTTGATACAAATAATTTTATGTTTCTTATGTTATTTTGGGGGATATTTATAATAATATCTACTTGAAGTATGTTAACTTATAGATATTTTTTTGTAACTAGATTTACTTTAAAAAATTATACTAATTTAGCTAGGAAATATTCAGATAAAATAATAAATATGACTTATCCTAATTATTTATCAAAAGAAATTTGAAAAATTTATAAAATCTTTGATAGATGACTTGAATCACAATTTGAATTTTTTTATTTTTTCTTTCTTGATTTAATTAAATCTTGATGATGAATTCTTTTTGTTATTATTATTCTTTTTTATTTTAATTATACAATGGCTATTATTACTTTATCCTTATTTCCTATAATGGTTACTTTATGAATTATTTTTTATAAAAAACTTTATCCAAAACAAAAAGAATTAGATAAAAAATGGGAATGAGTATATCATGATATATGAAACTCTATGAGTGTTTTTTCTTTAGTAAAAACATTAAGTATAGAAAAAATATTTTGTAAAAAAATAAATAATAGATTAACAGATACTTATAATAAACAAATGGTTATTGATAAATGGTGGACTATAGCTGATATGTATACAGCTCTTTTTACTACAATATCAAGATTTCTTGTTTTATGATTTGGTGTATTTTTTATATTAAATTGAAAAATAGATTTTACTACTTTATTTTTATTTTTTTCTTATATTGGGTGGATTTATTTTCCTCTTTGATTTTTATTTTGAAAATTACCAATAATACAAAGACAAATCACAGCTTCTTGAAGATTTTATAAAGAATTTGATTTCTTAGATAATGAATATAAAAATGATAAATGATTAAAAATAAATTTAAAATGAGAAATAGAGTTTAAAAATGTATATTTTGCTTATAAAAATAAACAAGTTATAAATAATTTATCATTTAAATTATGAAAATGAAAACATATTGCTTTTGTATGAGATACTTGAGCTTGAAAATCTACTATAATAAATTTATTTTTAAGATTCTGGAATATAAAACAATGAGAAATATTTATTGATAATAAAAATATAAAAGAAATTAATTTAAAATATTTTAGAAAACAAATATGAGTTATATCTCAAGATAATAGTTTATTTAATCTTTCAATAAAAGAGAATTTACTTTTAGCTAATAAAAAAGCAACAACTAATGAAATAAAAAAAGCTTTAAAACAAGCAAAAGCAGATTTTGTATTTAAACTTGAAAATTGAATAAATTCTATTGTTTGAGAAAGATGATTAAAACTTAGTTGATGAGAAAAACAAAGATTAGCTATAGCTAGATTATTTTTAAAAAATCCTAAAATATTAATTCTTGATGAAGCAACATCTTCTCTTGATAATAAAACTGAAAAATTAGTTCAAAATGCTTTAGATAAATTAATGAAATGAAGAACAACTATTATTATAGCCCATAGATTATCAACTATTAAAAATGTAAATAAGATTTTTGTTTTAAAAGATTGAAGTATAATTGAGAAATGAAAATATAATGATTTGATAAAAAATAAAAAAGAGTTTTATAATTTAGCAAATCCTGATAAATTAATTATTTTATAAATAAGATAATATGATAAATCATTTGGCTATAATAATGGATTGAAATCGTAGATGGGCAAAATCTAAAATGTTACCAAGATTAGCTTGACATAAAGCTGGAGCAGATAATGTAGTCAAAATAACAAAACTTTGTGATGAAAAGGGAATTAAGTACTTGACTCTTTGGGCTTTATCTACTGAAAATCTTATAAAGAGAGATAAAAAAGAAGTAGATGGAATTATTAAACTTATAAATAATATAAGATTTTTTTTATGAGAAATGCTTAAAGAAAGAGTTAAGTTTAATGTAATATGAGATATAATAAAATTGCCAAAAGAATCTCAAAAAGTATTAAAAGAAGTTATAGAAGAAACAAAGAATAATAACTGAATAACTTTAACAATAGCACTTATTTATTGATGACAAGATGAAATAATAAGAGCAACTAAAAAAATAATAAAATCTTGATTAAATCCAGAAGATATCAATTCAGAAATTTTCAAAAGTTTTTTAGATACTAAATCTTTACCTAATCCTGATATTATAGTAAGAACATGATGAGATATAAGACATTCTTGATTTTTGCTTTTTGATAGTGCTTACAGTGAGTATTATTTTACTCAAAAAAAGTGGCCAGAATTTAATAAAAATGAATTAGAGAAAGTTATAGATTTTTTCAATTCTTCAAAAAGAAATTTTGGTAAATAATTTTAAAATTAATAAAATAAAATATGCAACCAACTTGGTATAAAAATTATAAAGATTTTATAGAAAAGTCTTTATTTGATTATTTAGATAATTATTTAGATAAAAAAGTATCAAAACCACTTGAAGAATTTAAAGAAATTATAAAATATTCTATTAATTGATGAAAAAGGATTAGAGCTATTTTAGCTTTAGAATTTTATCTTGTTTTATCATGAGAAATATTTGATAATATAACAAAAGATTCTGATATAATAAAATTATGTATAGCCATTGAATCTATACATGCATATAGTTTAGTGCATGATGATCTACCTTGTATGGATAATGATATTCTTAGAAGATGAAATCAAACTGTTTGGAAAAAATATTGAGAATATAAAGCAGTTTTAGTTTGAGATTTATTAAATAGTTTTGCTTTTGAGACAATATCAAAAATAAAAAATGCTAGAATTTCTAAAGAATTGATTAAACTTTTATCTAGTTCTGTATGATTTTATGGTATGCTTTGATGACAAGTAGAAGATTTATATTTTGAAGAAAATCCAAAGCAGTTAGATATAAATTTACTTAAATGACTTCATAATAAAAAAACAGGAGCTTTAATAACAGCTTCTATTTTTTGATGAGTAATATTATCTTGAAAAAAGGAATTAATTAAAGATTATAAAGATTTTTGAAAAAAGTTATGATTAGCTTTTCAAATAAAAGATGATTTACTTGATATAGAGTGAAATAAAGAAGAAACAGGGAAGAGTGTATGATGAGAAAAAAAAGGTTTTGTGTATTTCTTATGAGTAGAAAAATCAAGAGAAGAATTATCTAGTTTAATAAAAGATTGTAAGATATTATCAAAAAATCTATCTTCGAAGAAGATAGATTTTATTATAGATTATATAGAAAATAGAAATAAATAGTTATTTTATTTTCTTTTACTTCCAAACTTATTTTTTAATCTTTTTGCTTCTTTTTCTCATAATTTTTCAGTTAAAACAAGATTTAATTGTGCTTCTTCATCATATAAATCAAAATCCATATCTAAATTATTTTCAAGTTTAAATTTATAATCTTCATAATTTCAATAACTTATAGATAATTCTCAATCTTTTATAAACCACATATGAGTAGCTAATTTATTTACAAAATATCTATCATGACTTATAAATAATATGGATCAATCATATTTTTTTAAAGCAAATTCTAAACTTTCTCTAGTATCATAATCTAGATGATTAGTAGGTTCATCAAGTACTAATAAATTTGATTCTTTTTGTCATATAATAGCAAAGAGTAACTTTGATGTTTGACCTCAAGATAATTCAGAAACTTTTTTATCTAAATCTTCTTTATCAAATAAATAGTATTTTAATATTGATATAAGATATTGTTCATCAAATTCTAATCAAAATTTATAAAAATTATCTCTTATATTTTTATTTTTATCTAATTCTTCATGCATCTGACTATAATAAGTTATCTTTACACTTTTTCATTTTATTAATAATCCATCAAGAGGTTTTATCTTTCAAATTATAGTTTTTAAAAGAGTTGATTTTCAAACTCAATTTCATCAAACAATTCAAATTCTTTGTCATTTATATAATATAGCTTCTCTAATAAAAAAAAGGGGATCTTTTCTTCAAATAAAAAGTTCTTTTAAATTTAATATTTTTTCGGGAGTAAATCATAAATATTTAAAATAAAATTTTGGTTTTTTAGGAATATAGGGTTTATCCAATCTTTTTATTTTTCAAATCATTTTTTCTCTAGATTTAGCCCAACCAGATCTACTACCAGCCCTAAAACGATTTATTAAATTTTCTTGTTTCTTTATATATTCTTGTTCTCTTTTATAATTCTCTAATTTCTTATTTTCAACTTTAGCTCTTTCAAAAACATAATTACTATAATTTGTATGATAAAAAGTTATATCTTTTTTAGGTTGAAGTTCAAAAGTTTTATTACAAGTTTTATCTAAAAATTCTCTATCATGGGAAACTATTACATATCAACCTATCCATTTGTTTTGTAAATATGATTCTAACCATTCTACGGATTCTATATCTATAAAATTAGTTGGTTCATCTAAAAAAAGTATATCAGGAGATTTGAGTAATATTTTAGTTAAAGCTATTTTTGTTCTTTCTCATCAACTAACTTCAATCAATTTTTTATCTAATAAATCTAATATTTTCATACCATTAGCTACCCCATGTATTTTATTATCTATATCATATCAACCTATATTATTAAAATTTTCAAGTAAATCACTATATCTAGTAATAAAATCTAAATCATCAGGATTTTTTTCCATTTCTTTTTCTATTTTCTTTAATGTATTTTCTATAATAAGTATATCTTTAAAAGCGTTTTTTAATTCTTCTTTTACTGTTTTTTCTTCATTATCACTATATATTTGATGTAAATATCATAAAGATAGATTTCATACATTTTCTATAAATCAGTCAAAATGAGATATTTCTCAAGTTAAAACTTTTAAAAAAGTTGTTTTTCCACTTCAATTAGGTCAAACTATACTAATTTTATCATTTTTATTTAATGTAAATTCTATATTTTTAAGTATAGTTTCAGATACAAATTCAAGTTTTTTTATTTTTACTTTTAGGTGTTTCATTAATTTTAAATTTTATATTTATTATCTTTAATATCACTTAATTTTCATTTATGTATACATAAAAGTAATATTTTCTTTTTAGTTTTGTTTGGTCTATGAACAGAAGTAAGTCTTATAATTCAAGCTCAACTTGAATCAATGTCTTCCATTTCATCTTTTTCTGCTGCAATTCATCAGTCAGTTAATATAGTTATATTTCAAAAATTAAATATATTTCAAAAAAATCATTTATGTCTTGATTGAACAGATTTTATTTTTTCAACAGGAATATTTTTATAACTTGATTTAAAAATTCATTTTTGTTTATGTGTAATTAGTTCTTCAGGTGTTATTATACAAAAATCAAATTTATAATTTAAAAAGATTAAATAAAATTTATAAAATAAGTAAATTGTGAATAATCATCAAATAATTAAAAATAATACAGCTAAAGGTTCATAAAAAGACTTCGTATAAAAATAAAGAATAATTGAAAAAGAAGCAAATATTATTCAAGCAAAGAAAGGCAGAATTCAATTAAAAAATATAAAAGCAAAGCATCTTGAAATCATTAAAATCTTATCTTTTCAAAAAATAAATACTGCTTTTTTATATTCTTTTTCTTTTAATTTTGTATCAAAACTATGAAATATTTTCAATTTATTATTGATTAATAATATATTATTAGTATTTTATTTATGTTCTATATTTTAATAAAAAAAATAATTTATTCAAACAAAAAAAATTAAAAAACTTTATGATTTCAAAAATATGAAAGAAAATGACAAAATTGTCATGAGTTAGAAAAATAATGAATGATATAATTCTTACTTTAAAAGAGAATTCATGAAATATAATAAATATGAGCGCTTGAAATCCTTTAGTTTTTATAGAACATGAACAATTATGGAAAAAACATACTAAGCTTTTATTATCTTCTGATGAATTTGTAAATATAATATGAAGATATTGATCTTCAAAATGATATAATCCATTAATTCAAGCTTTAAAAAAATATTTTAAAGATGAATTTTCTTATATTGCTGAAAATGAAAATATATTAATTACAACAGGGAGTCAATCTATGTTTTTTTATGCAATTAATGCATTTGCTTGAAAAACACAAGATTCAAATTTTAAAAAAGTATTTTTACCACAATCACCAGATTATACAGGTTATAATTCTATGTGATTAGATGAAAATATGTTTATAAGTATTCCTCCTAAACCAGTTAAGGTAGCTAAACATAGCTATAAATATAAATTAGATATTACAAATTTTCCAGATATTAAAGATGTAGGAATTATTATACTTTCAAGACCTTGTAATCCAACTTGAAATGTTTTGACAGATGAAGAAATGCAACAAATATATGATTATACAGAATGAACAGATATCCCTATATTTATTGATTCAGCTTATGGTACCCCTATACCAAATTTAGTTTACACTGATATGAAAACAAAATTTTATAAAAATACTATTTATTCAATGAGTTTTTCTAAAGCATGACTTCCTTGAGAAAGAATTTGAGTTGCTATTTGAAATTCAAAAATAATAAAAGTTTTAGAAAATTTTCATGCAAATTTATCTATAATGTCTTCAAGATTTTGACAAGCTTTAGTAGCTTCTGCATTATCTAATTGAGATTTAAAGGAAATATCTAAAAATATAATAAAACAAAAATATAAAGCAAAATTTGATTTAGTTAATAAGTATCTTGAAAAATATATGCCAGACAATATTTCTTGGTATAAACATAAAGTAGAATGAGCAATGTTTGTTTTTATTTGGTTTGAAAATTTATTAGTAACCGATGACGAATTATATGGATTATTAAAAAAGAGAGGAGTTTTATTTGTACCATGAAACACTTTTTTTAATGGAATAGATAAAAACAAAATTAAACACTCTAAGGAATGTTTAAGACTTAGTATTACTGTTTGAGATGAGGAAATTAAAAAAGCTATAAAAATATTATCTAAAGTAGTATCTGAGGTTTATAATTAAATATTTTTGCAAAGCTTAAAAAATTAAATAAAATTTTATACAATTTATATATTAATTATACTTAATTTTATGAAACAACCAATTCTTTGCCTTGATATGGAATCAGTTTTAACCCCTGAAATATGGCCAAATGTAGCAAAACTTACAGGTATAGAAAAATTGAAATTAACTACAGCAGATATAGCTGATTATGATGAACTTATGAAAATGAGGTTAGAAATTTGTAAAGAAAACAATATTACACTTAGTAAAATACAAGAAGTTATTTCTAGTATGGACTTACTTCCATGAGTATTAGATTTTTTAATTTGGGCAAGAAAAAATATGCAAGTAGTTATACTTTCTGATACTTTTATAGAATTTGCCGAACCTTTTATAAAAAAAATGAATTATCCAACTATATTTTGTCACTCTTTAGTAGTAAAAAATGATAATATAATAGATTATAAACTTAGAATAAGTGATCAAAAAACTAAAGCAGTTAAAAAATTTAAAGAATTAAATTTTAATGTTATTGCATCTTGAGATTCTTTTAATGACACATGAATGTTAAATGAAGCTGATTTTTGATTCTTTTTTAAACCTTGAGAAAAAGCAAGAAATGCTTTTCCAAATATTAAAATAGCTACTAGTTATGATGAATTAAAAGAGTTTATTAAAAAAAGTATATTTTAAAGGTTTGCATAAATTTAATATTACAATAAAATCGTTTTTACTTTTTAAAAATTAATGATATAAAAAAGATGAAAAAGAAAATTAAAAAAATTAAAAAAATAAAATTAAACCCAAAAAATAATTATAAACCTATAGTAGTATTATTTTTAGTAGCTTTATTATTTGCTTTACTGTTTCCATATATAAAAGGTGCTAAACAATTTAAAGATACAAATATTGGTTTAAACCTTCTTGAAAAAAATTATAATGATGGAATATATAAAAAAGTACTTATTGATTGAAATAAAGCAATAGCAACACTTAGTTGAGAAACTGAAATAATTAATTGAATAAAAAAGATAAAAAGAGATATAGTTATTTTACCAAATAATGATTCTTTAAATGATTTATGATTAAAAAATAAAAATATAATTACTGATGTTAGAGTAAAAGATAAAACAAGTGAAAAATTCTGGTCAAATATGTTACCTACAGTTATTGCTTTCATTTTATTTTTTATTATAGCTATTTTTTTAATTCGTCGTATGTGATGAATGGCAAACAACGCTATGACTTTTTGAAAATCAAGAGCAAAACTTTATGATAAAGAAAAAGAAAAGGTACTTTTCAAAGATGTAGCTTGAGCAGATGAAGAAAAAGAAGAATTAACAGAAATAGTGGATTTTTTAAAAAATCCTAAGAAATACAAACAAATATGAGCAAAGATTCCTAGATGAACATTACTTGTATGACCTCCATGAACAGGTAAAACATTACTTGCTAGAGCAGTAGCAGGGGAAAGTGGTGTACCTTTTTTAAGTATATCTTGATCAGAATTCGTAGAGATGTTTGTGTGAGTATGAGCAAGTAGAGTAAGAGATTTATTTACTAATGCTAAAAAAATAGCTCCAGCTATAATATTTATAGATGAAATAGATGCTATTTGAAAAAAAAGATGACCAGGACTTGGTTGATGACATGATGAAAGAGAACAAACTTTAAATCAAATCTTAACTGAAATGGATTGATTTGATAATGATACAAATGTTATAGTTATGTGAGCAACAAATAGAGCTGATGTACTTGATAAAGCTTTACTTAGACCCGGTAGATTTGATAGAAAAATCACAGTAAATCTACCAAATTTAAAAGATAGAGAAGAAATATTAAAAATACATGCTAAAGATAAACAAATAGAAAAAAATATAGATTTTCAAGCCCTAGCTTCTTCTACTGTTTGATTTTCTTGAGCAGATTTATGAAATCTTATGAATGAGGCTGCTATAATTACTGCAAGATATAATGAGAAAGTTGTTTCAGAAAAAAGAATACAAGAGGCTTTTGAAAGAATAGTTATGGGACTTAGAAAAAAATCACTTGTTATGGATAAACATGAAAAAGAGGTTACAGCTTATCATGAAGTATGACATGCCCTTGTTTGAAAAATTCTTCCAAATCCTGATCCAGTTCATAAAATAAGTATAATATCTCGTTGAGGAGCTTTATGAGTAACTTGGTTTTTACCAGAAAGAGATAAACTTCTTACTTCTAAAGCTAAATTTTTAGATGAATTATCTGTTTTATACTGATGAAGAGCTGCTGAAGAAATATTTTTTGGTAAAGAAAATATTACAACTTGAGCTAGTAACGATATAGAAAGAGCTACAGTTATTGCTAGGTCTATGATAACAAAATATGGTATGTTTGAAGATATATGAGCAGAAAATTTTGAGTGAGATTCTGTATCTTGAAATCATTTATGAGTAAGTTGAGAATGAAAAGTATTATCTGATAATACAAAAGTATTAATTGATAAAAAAGTAAAAGAGATTTTAGCAGATGCTTATAAAAAAGCTATAGATATAATAAAAAAATATAAAAAATTACATAAACAAATATCTAAAGATTTACTTGAAAAAGAAGAAATAACTAAAGAAGAGTTTGCAGAGTATTTTAAAGATTTAAAATAATATTTTTGAAAAAGTGTTTTAAAAGCCTATAATGAAATTATAGGCTTTTAAGTTTTTAAGATATTTACAAATATGAGTAATAAAGAAAATAATTTTTCAAGTTTTACTAATCTTTATGAAATTAGTAAAACTTTAAGATTTGAGTTAAAACCAGTAGGGGAATTTAAAACCCCCAATAAATTTCTACTTTTGTAGATTTTATAAAGATGATAAATTTATTTATATTTAAAACCCCCAATAAATTTCTACTTTTGTAGATATACCTTTCGTGTTATGAATCCAATTATTTAAAACCCCCAATAAATTTCTACTTTTGTAGATTTTTAATCAATCGTGTAAATCATAAGATTTAAAACCCCCAATAAATTTTTATTTTTTGGGGGTTCTTTTAATAATTTTAAATTGATTTT
>CAMZKR010000121.1 GCA_947311335.1 uncultured bacterium | reverse complement strand
ATTAAAAATATAAATTATAATCCACAAAATGGTAATAACAAAAAAAGCAGTAGATAGTGATATTTGCAGAGATAAAATATCAAAATTACTTGATACATTAGACATAGAATACAATGATATATCATTGTATATTTTGGCTTTTATTCATAGATCAATAGTAAATGAAAGACCAGATTTTGCACCAATTCATAATGAAAGATTAGAATTTTTATGAGATGCAGTATTGGAACTTGTTATTACTAATAATTTATATAAAAATTTTAAAGAAAAACAAGAATGAGAACTCACTGATATGAGAAGTTCTATTGTTAGATGAAGAAATTTAGCAATGATAGCTAAAGAATTATGATTGAGCGATTATCTTTTTTTATGAAAATGAGAAGAATTATCTTGATGAAGGAATAATGATTATATTTTAGCAAATACATTGGAAGCTTTTTTGTGAGCATTATATATAGATACATCTTTTAAAAACGTTTCTGATTTTATAGATAAATACATTTATTCAACATTAGATGAGATTATAAAAAATGATTTTATTAAAGATTATAAAACATTAATACAGGAGCTTATTCAAGCAGAATTTGATATAACTCCAATTTATAAAGTTTTAAAAGAAAGAGGTCCTGATCATGATAAAGAATTTATTGTTTGAGTTTTTATGTGAGAAAAATGTATGTGAGAATGAGTTTGAACAAGTAAAAAGAAAGCACAAGAAGCATCAGCTATGAATGCTTATAAAAAATATAATATTAAAAAATAAATATGAATATATTAATTATTGCTACAATTATTTTTTTAGAAATGATAATTTATCTAATTTTTATAGATATTATATTATCTTGGTTAACTCTTTTATGAATAAAATTTAGACCTAAATTTATATATGATATTCTTGAGATTTTATATTCTTGAATAAGAAAAAATATTCCAACAAGAATATGATATTTTGATTTTACTCCAATAATTATAATATCATTAATATATTTTATCATTTCACTTTTATTAAGATTTTTTCCAGAAGTAGCAGTAGAAATAGCATCTTTAAAAATGTAATATAACTAAATTTTATGAAGTCAGTTGATTATAAACTTTTTTTTACGGTTCTTTTTTTGATTATATTTTGAATGATAATGATTTCATCAGTTTCAGTGTATTCTTCTTTTAGAGTTACAGATTTAATGGTAAAAAAATGACTTATTGATGAAGTATATAATCATTTTTATGTAATAAGAAATATTTCACATGTTTTATTATCTCTAGTTGTATTAATTATTTTTGTAAAAATTCCATATATATATTTTGAGAAATATTCTAAAATATTTTTTTTATGAACTATTTTATTACTTGTTATCGTACTTATAATATGATCAAGTTGGAATTGAGCTAGGGGATGGATTAATTTACCTTTTTTACCTTTTGCAATTCAACCAACAGAATTTTTAAAGTTTACACTTATAATATATTTATCATATTTTTTTAAAAGATATAAATCTTTTTTACATACTTTTTCTGATTGATTACTACCTTTTATATTTATTTTGTGAGTTTTAATTCTGTTAATTTGAGCACAACCTGATTTCTGAACAATAATGGTATAGTGCCTGTATCTTTTATTATGTTTTTTGTAGCTTGAGCTAATGTTAAGTATTTATTAGCATTATTTTTACTTTGAATTTTTTTATCCTTAGGAGTATATTCTTTATGAAAATATGATAAAACTAAAGCCGAAACAAAGAACAAATTTTCATATATAACAAATAGAATTGATAATTTTTTAAGTGATAATGAAACTATTATAAAAAATAGTAGAGATAGTGATAGTAATTATCAAATAGAACAAGCTTTAATAGCTATTTGAAGTTGATGATTTGCATGATTGGGCTTTTGAAAATCTATACAAAAATTTTGATATTTACCTGAAGTACAATGACATTTTATTTTTTCAGTTATAGTAGAAGAATTAGGATTTTTATGAGCATTAACACTATTATTATTATATTTATATATATGATATAGGTGATTTTATATATCATATTATTCAACAGATCTATTTGCTAAATATGTAGCTTTATGAATATCTTCATGGATTTTAATACAAGCTTTTATAAACATTTGAGTTAATTTAAATATAGTTCCATTAACATGAATAACTTTACCTTTTGTAAGTTATTGATGATCAAGTCTACTATCATTAACTTTGTGATTAGCCATTCTATTAAATATTTCAAGATATATAAAAATTGATAATAAAAATAAAAGAAAGAATAGAAAAAAATCATTATTTTTATTAAAAAATTAGTATTATTTTTTGATTTATTAGTTTTATTTGCAATTGAAAAATTTTCTATTATAACTGCTATGTATATTCTTGTTATGATATTTATCAGTTTTATAACTATTTAAATCCCACTTATTTTTAGAAAAATAAATTTAATTTAAATAAAATGACAACTACTCCAGCAATGAAACAATATTATGAATTAAAGAAGCAAAATAAAGATTCAATACTTTTTTTTAGAATGTGAGATTTTTATGAAATGTTTGATGAAGATGCCCATATAGCACACAAGGTATTATGAATAAATATAACAACAAGAAATAAGAATGCAAAAGAACCAATTCCTCTTGCAGGGATTCCTTATCATGCAAAAGATAAATATCTTCCTAGACTAATTGAAGCTTGATATAAAGTAGCTGTAGTAGAACAAAAATCAGATCCTAAATTAAAATGAATAGTTAAAAGAGAAGTAGTAAGAGTTATTACTCCTGCAACTATAAATTTGGAAGAAGAAAATTATAAAACATCTAATTTAAATTATATTGTATCAATATCTGAAGAAAATGGTAGATATTGATTAAGTTTTTTAGAATCCTCAAGTTTTGTTTGGAAAACTTGAGAATTAAAATCTTTAAAAGAATTATCATCAGAAATTTATAAAATTTCACCTAAAGAAGTTATTTTAGAAAAGAAATTGTTTTTAGAAACTGATTTAAAGAATATTTTTTCAAAAAAATATTCTTTAAATATATATTATTATGATTTTATTTGAGATTCTAAAAAAATATTACTTAATCATTTTTGAGTTAAAAATTTAGAATGATTTTGATTAGAAGATAAGCATTTATCACAAAAATCGTCTTCTCAATTATTAAATTATTTAAAAGAAAACCAAAAATCTGAATTAAAAAATTTAGATTCGATTTCATATGAAACATTTTCTGATTATATGGATTTAGATGAAACAACAATAAAAAGCTTAGATTTAATATATAATATATCAACAAATTCATCTACTGTATGAACGTTATTTTGAATACTTGATCAAACAGAAACATCAATGTGAAAAAGATTGTTACGAGAAAATATATTAAAACCATTAAAATTAAAGAAACAGATTGAAAAAAGATTAAATTTCATTGAAGAATTGTTAAAAGATAAAATTTTATTAGATAAAATAAATAAAAAGTTAAAAGAAATAGCAGATATTGATAATATTATTACTAAGTTGGCATTAAATAGGGTGATACCTAGAGATTTAATAAATTTAAAAAGATCATTAAAATCAATTATTGAAATTTATAATTTGATTAAATGATCTAAAAATAATAAGTTAATTAAAATATTAAAGATATAATTATGATTTACTTTTTTACTTGAAATTCTGAATACTTATTAAAAGAATATATAAATTGATGGAAAAATCTTTTTATTAAAAAATATTGAGATTTCAATTTGTTGTATATAAAAAATATTTCAGATTTATCAGAAAATATTTTAATAGAAAATATAACTTGATCTAGTTTTTTATCTGAAAAAAGATTAATAATTATAGATTCTTTACCTATTTCAAAATGAGAGAAAAATAAAAATATTACTTTTTTAGAGGATTCTATATTAGCTAATATCAATAATATTTCTGAAAATAATATAGTAGTTTTTTGTTCTATAAATCCAGATAAAAGATCAAAATTGTATAAAAAATTATTAAAAATATCTAAAATAAAAGAGTTTAATATTAAGTCTGAATTTGATATTAAAAAAACAATTGAAAATAAATATAAATGAAAAATAAATAATAATGCAATAAATACTATAATTAAATATAAGTCTTGAAATTTAAATAAAATTATTAATGAATTAGAAAAATTATTTATATTAAATGAAATAGTAAATAATGATTGTATAATAAAAAATATTGAACCAGAAATAGATGAAAGTATTTTTATGTTTATAAATGATATTTTAAATTTAAAGATTAAAGAATGATTAAATAAATTATCAAATATACTACAAAACATAAATATATATGCATTTTATAATGCCTTTTTATCAAATATAAGAAATATAATATATATTTATGTCTTAAAAAATAAATGATTATTAAATAATAAAATAACGGAAGTATTAAAATTATGAAAAAGATGATTTATAGTTCAAAAGAATTATCAAATAAATTTGAAAGATTTATCAAAACTTTATATAAGTTTAATTAATTTAGATAAACAAATGAAAACAGGAAAACTTATTTGAACAAGAGAAAAAGATTTTATATGTGAATTTGAAAACATTTTATTAAAATTATCTTCTATTCTAAGCTAATTTACTTCAATTTTCTGATTCTTTATCTGGGACTGCTAAAATTACTGCTCCATTTTTTTGTATAAAACCAGTTATTAAAAATTCTGACATAAATTTTCATATTTGTTTTACTGGAAAATTTACTACTCAGATTATTTGTTTTCAAATCAATTCTTCTTTTTTATATAAATCAGTTATTTGTGCACTTGATTTTTTGATTCATATATCTTTTCAAAAATCAACAGTTATTTTGTATGCAGATTTTTTTGCTTCTGGGAAATATCCTACTTTAAGAATAGTTCAAACTCTAAGTTCTATATTTTTAAAATCATTCCAATTTATTTTTTTCATAATTTTAATTTACCAATTAATTTTTTCTTTTCAATCTTTTTCTAAAATCTTATTAGTTTTTGAAAAATGTTTAGATCAAAAGAATCAAGAATAAGCAGAAAAAGGGGAGGGGTGAGGAGATTTTAATATATAATGTTTTTTATTATCTATTAAATCTTCTTTTTGTTTAGCAAAATTTCACCAAAGTAAAAATACAACTCAAGTTTTTTCTTTTGATATAATTTTTATAATTTTATCAGTAAATCTATTCCATCAAATCTTAGAATGACTTGCTGGTTTAGATGCTTCTACAGTTAATATAGCATTTAGTAATAATACTCCAGATTTTGCCCAAGAACTTAAGTTTCAATTATTAAAATTTTTTTTTATTTTTAAATCACTTTCTATTTCTTTATATATATTTTTTAAACTTGGAGGAAGCTTAACTAGCTCTTGTACAGAGAAACTAAGTCAGTGAGCTTGATTTGGTTGGTGGTAAGGGTCTTGTCCTAATATAACTACTTTTATATCATTAAAACTAGTAGTATTTAAAGCATTAAATATATTTTTAGGATGAGGATAAATAGTTTTTCAAGATTTAATTTCTTTTTTTAAAAAAGATTTAATTTCTTTAAAATAAGTTTTCTCACATTCTAATTTTAAGTATTCTAACCAAGAATTATTAAGTTTTATAGTCATAATTTATAATTTAAAAAGTATCAAAAGGATTTATATTTTATTTTCAT
>CAMZKR010000120.1 GCA_947311335.1 uncultured bacterium | reverse complement strand
TATTTGTAAATTTTTTTCTAATATTTGTATTATAAACTCAGATCTTTTTTCTAAGTCTTGTACTTCTTTATTAGATATTATATTATTTACTATTCATACTTGTTTTAATATGTAACAATTAGTTTTAGCTGACATTGTTGGATTTCATTTTTTTGTTTTTGTATTTGTATCTCTACAAAATTTTAAAACATCTTCTTTAGTTTGAAATCTAATATTATTATATCTTTTCGTTATTTGTCATCTTTGTTTTTTAGCTCTTTCTATTCATTTTAAAAATATATCATTAACTTTTTTTAATCATTCTTCAGTATCTAAATCAATTTTAAGTTCTGTTTCTATTAAATTAATTATTTCTTCATCACTTAATCATATAAAATTAGCATCTAGCCTTGTTAATATCTGCTTTCTATTACTTCAAGGAATATTAACTATAATTCATCATCTTGATTTTAATAGTTCATTATCATTTGGAATACAAGTATTATTCATAATAAGAAATTATAATTATTATAATAATATATTAGCATATTATTTGATATTTAACAAAATATAATTTATAATAAATAGAAATCAACGAAAATAATATTATGAAAAAAATAAATAGTATAATTGTACCTGAATTTAATAATTTTAGATTAAAGCCTAATAATAAAGCTTGTAAAGTTATAGATACAACCCGTCTTTGGGTTGAAATATTGTGATGATTAAATACTGCGTCAGATGAGTTTAAAAATTCAGATTTTAAGTGAAAGCTTCTTATTGATTGAGATTATTCTTTAGTAATTAGATATAAGAGAGAAAAAGAAAATACTACTAGATCGGCTTGCACACTATCCTTTGATGAAGATAATAAATGAAATATATGTATTAATCAAATACAATGATCTAAAGATAAACATATAGCATTTAGGTATCATTCATCATTTGATAATTTAAGATTTTATTTAAAACTTATAGAAGAATCTTTTTCTAAGAAATGAGTTTATGTTTATATAAAAGAAATACCTAAAGGTTTAGAGTCAGCATCCTATGCTTCTAATATACATTCTACATATAAAAATTTAAAGAAGTGATTAATTTATTTAAATACTAAATATAATTTAAGAAAAGCCTAAAAAAATACTTTGTAAAAATGAAAATTATTTTTTTATTTTTAATTTAAAAATTTCTCTACCAACTAATTGATTATTTCTTTTATATAATAAACTTCATGATTTTGATGGATGTATGATTTTACTAGGTAATAATGCCAATATATTACAATACCTATTTAAAATCTCATAAATTTCAGTAAAATAAATATATTTTTTATTTAATTCCCAAAAAGGAAAAGATATTACTATAGTTTTTTTAAAATTTATTTGCTTTAATCATAAAAAAAACTTTTCATATAATTTAGATAGGTTTTTCTTTTGTATAGATATTCTATCAATAGAAATATTTTTTTTTGTCATTATTTCTCATAAAAATCACTCTGTTATTATATTTATATTTTTATTTTCTTTTAAAAGCGGATTTTCTCAAATATCTCTAGCATCAAATTTTATAATTTTATATTTAAAATCTTTTTTATTTAAATTATCTAAATTTTTTTTAGTTGTTTCAATCATAATAGAATTATAGTCGCTTCAATATACTTCTTTTAGTCACATATAAATTCACTCTATTAAAATAGTTCAAAGACCTACAAAAGGATCGAAAATATTTATATTTTTTCATTTATTAGCTATATTTATCATAATTTGTGATAATTTTGGGGGAAGCATTCATATATTCATATCCCTAGATTTAGAATAATCTCTTTTAGAATAATTTGTAATATCTTGTACCCAAATAGTATTACCTATAAAAGTATTAGAATTTGTTTCTATAATTACAAAATCAGATTCTTTGATTATTAATTTCTCTCATATAATTTGAGCAGATGATAAATTTTTAAAATTCTTATTTATAAATCTTGATGATATATTATTTTCTTTTAAATATTTTTTAATATTTTTTAATATATTTCTTAGATTTTCTTTTTCTCAAAAATAAGATATACCATATTTATATTTTCAATTATAAGATTTAGCTTTATTTAATATATATTTTTTAAGTTCTTCTTTTTTATTTAATATTTCAATAACTTTAATAGTTCATCAAATATTATTCATTTTAGATAATATAATTTCTTTATTTATATTATCTAAAATAAGTATCTTTGAACTTAAAAATACTATATCAGCATTATTAAATATTGATATTAGCTCAGCAACAGATAATTTATATTCTCTTCAAAGTTCAAATCAATAATACATTTTATTTTATAGTTAACATTGATTTAATTTTTTTAGTCCTTCTTTTTTTTCTTAATATTTTTAATATAAAAAAAGAAAATTTATCAATTAATCATCTAGGTCAATTAATTTCATCAATAACTCTTCAATTAATTCTACCAATTTCAGTATATCAATCAATTTTTGGAGATATATAAGTATTATTTAAATTCATAACTTATTTTTTAGTTCATTAAATACTTTTTCTATAGTTTGATTAGCATTTATTTCTATTACTTTTCATTCTTTCTTTTGTAATTCTACAATAGGTAATGTATCTTTTACAAAAGCATTTATTCTTGTTAATATAGATTTCTCATTATCATCTTTTCTTTTTATAAGCTTATTTCAGTTTTTTGGATTATTTTTTATTCAAGAAAGAAAAGTTTCACCAGTTTCTGGATCAAACATTCTTCAAAGCAATCTTTCCTTAGCTTTTTCTTCACTAAGTTTAAAAAATATTACTTTATAATCAGGAGATACTTTCTCAAAAGTTTCTTTATTTCACATATTTCTAATAAAACCATCATAAATCATCTTTTTTCATTTATTTTCTTTTATAACTTTTTCTATAATTTCAGCAATCATATTTGGAGTTACTAAATTACCGGATTCTATAATTTTTTTTATTTTTTTTCAAAAGTCTGTATTTTCTTTAGCAATCTTTCTAAGTTCTCCTCACATTTCAACAATACTAAAACCATATTTTTCTATTAAAAGTCTTGCTTGTGTTCATTTTCAACATCATTGTATTCATGTAAAAACTAGATTCATAATTTCAAGTTTAAAATTTAAAAAAGTGAGAGTAATAAGCCGGATTTTGTATCTAGGCATCAATCTATCTAGGCTTATAATCACTTATAAGCTCAAGCTGAGTATATTTTATAGTAGCAGTAGAGAACAATAACTTCTATAAAACACCATTCCCATTGCACCAGGTAGAGTTTACCATATATTGCAAGCAATACACCATTTTAAAAATGACTTTTCACCTTTCTCCTAAAATAGGATAGTATAGTCTCTGTGGCACTAGTCGTATTTTGTATTTTATATATATTACAAAACCAAAGGCGTTACCTTTTACCATGTTCTCGTGGTGTCCAGACTTTCCTCTTCATTAAAAACGAAGTAGATACCTACTCTCACTTTTCATAATTATATTGATTTTTTAATATTTTAAAAGTTGTTTTTTATTTCTTTTTTTTTATTATGACATATAAATTTAAGAATAAACGTAATCTATGATAGATATAAATCAAATAAAATGATATTTACAAAAGATAAAATAAAATGATATTTATTTAATAAAATCTAAAAAAATATCTAATACTATATTAAATTCAGCTATTTTTTGATGAAAGATTCCATCAGATTTAATAAATCATAAAAAGATTTTTTTTAAAAGATTAGAAAATAAAAATTCTAATTTAATAGACATTTTTGATAAAATTAATAATAAAATTATATGAAAAGATGAATTAAAAACAATTATAAATGAAATTAATTTCCAACTTCAAAAGATTAAATTCATTAAAGATACATATGACTTAGAAGCTTATAAACTTGATAAAAAGTATAAAATAGAAAATAAAAAAATAAATTACAATAAATATAATAATTTATTTTTTTGAGTTACTAAAGATTT
>CAMZKR010000119.1 GCA_947311335.1 uncultured bacterium | reverse complement strand
TATAAAAAATAAAAATATAAAAAATAAAAATTTATTAGAAATAAAGAATTCTATTACAAATTATAGAAATTTTCAACTTGAAGAAATATATTATAAAGATGCTCTTATTTCATGAGCTTATTTTATAAATCAATTATATCCTATAAGTGTAATCCTTTCAGAAAATATATTAAAAGAAAAAGAAGATTACAAACCCATATTAAAAATATTATGAAAAAGTTATTATGAATTATGAAAATATAAAAAATCGAAACAAACACTTTGAAAATATTACGCATTAGATAATAAAGATTCTTGAGTTATATATCTTTTATGAATAATACAATCGAAATTACATGAATATATTTTAAGTAATATTTATTTAAATAAAGCATTAGATGAATGATATTTCCCAAGTATAGATATAAGAAGAAAATTAATTCATAATTATTATTTATTATGAAATATAGATAGATTATTATTAAATTTTAAAATCTTAGTAGAAAATGAAGGTATAGAAAAAGATGATTTATGATTAGCTATATACTATTATATTATTAATAGAAAATTTGATTTTGCTATAAAATGGTCAAATAAATGAATACAATTATACCCAAATGAAGAAATATTTTATTGATATCTATGATGGATATATAAAGAAAAATGAAAACTAGATAAAGCAAAAGGATATTTAGAAAAATGATTAGAAATAAATAGTAATAATCCTTTATTACTAATAAATATGTGATATTTATATAAACAAGAATGAAACATAAATAAATCTATGATTTATTTTAAGAAAACTATAATTAGAAACCATAATTGAGAATTTTGACGCTTAGCAAAAGAAGAAATAAAAAAAATACAAAAAGAAAAAAATATTACTAACCAATTAAAAAATGGAAAATAATAAAAAAAAACAAGGAATAGAAAATAATTTTATTGAAAATAAAAAGGATTTAAGAATTCAAATTGATACAAAAAATCTTTTAAATAAATTAGCTCAGAAAATATCTAAAGAATTTTGAATAGATATTACAAAAGTAAAAGATTTAATAAATTCAAAAACTTGAACTAGTTTAGATTGATTAAAAATTGATGTAAATAAAAAAAAGGATCTATTAAATGTAATTTGATGAGCAAAAGATGTAATTGAAAAAGCTAGTAAAGAAAAAATAGAACTTTTAAAATGAAAAATAGAAAAAGAAAAATATAATCCTGAAAATAATATATATTTAACAAATAAATTTATACCAAAGAAATTAATGGATAAAGCTATAAATCCACAAAATTTATGAGATAATTTAATATGAGCTTCTATCTGACTTATAAATTCAACTGAAGAAATAATAAAAGTTCTTTATAATATATGAGCTTGAATAATAAAAGCTCCCTATCATATTTATCTAATTGTAACTTGAAAAGCAAAATATAAAAAGTTTGACTAATAATAAAATCTATATATATTATACATAATTAATTTAAATAAATTATATGAAAATATTTAAAAACATCTCTTGGCAAGAACTAGTCTTTCTAAAAACAGAAAACTAGTAATTTTTATATACTTTTAAAAACTGTTATTTAGAAAGACTTTCTAAATAACAGTTTTTTTATTAATTAAATTAAAAATATGAAGAATATATTTTATAAAATAATATGACAAAAAACTTTATTTTGGTGTTATTAAGAAAAACTCTGAAAAAGTCTCAAAAAATAATAGTTTTTGTTGAAGAAAAAAAATTGTTTTTATGTTTTTAAAGCTTTTTCAAACATTCAAATATTAAGGAAAGTCTGAGAAAGTCTACAAAAGAAAAAAATAATCTTTTTTGCTAAATTTTTCTTAAAATTTTATCACTATACAAAAGCATAACTCAAAGATTTTGCAAAAAATTTATCTAAAAAATATAGATTTTTATTCAGATTATACACTTTCTCAGACTTTCCTTAACTTTAATTTTTAAATAAAAATAATATGAAACCAAAAATAGCTTTTGAAAGCGAACATATAATAGTTAATTCAAATAATGTTCCTATAAATTATATATCAAAATGACCTTTATGAATTTTTTGAAGAAATCAAACTAGTGATGAAGTTATAAAAATATTAGAAAAAAAATATCCTAAAATTAAAGAATCCTGATGAGTATGAAAAGAACTTGATGCTTGCCAAATAGAAATAAGAAACACTGAGGCTAAAAATACATTAACAGAAGCACAAGATGAGATTTGCTCATTATATGAGAAAATAGAAGATATTGTAATAAATGACTTATGATTAAAATTATTAGACTCATCTGTACCACAACAAGATTTTGAACCAGTAACATCATGAGAAATAAAAATAAATCTTGATTATATTCCATTAATGGGTTTTTATAGTCGTCAACACCTTTCTATTAAGGATAGATATCGTAATATTGATACTAAATTAAAATCTATTTGATTAGATATAAGAAAAGCTACAAATATTGCATGAATTCATTTTCATAGATACTGAAAAAAATAATTGATTTAAAGAGCATAAAATTATATCTAAAGCAATTAGAGAAGTTTATAAAAAAGATAAATCAAAATTGATGTTATCTACAAAAAGAGATTATATGATGAAAAAAGTTGTTTTATGACTAATAAAATCTGGTTTTCTACAAAAAGATACTATTTTAGCACAATTAGAACCTATTGATTTTAATAGAACAAAAGATATAGAATTATTAGAAAAAGATTGAACTCCTAAATTTAGCTATAATTATGTTACATTAAAAAAACCATGATGATATACAACAGAAGTTAGGACTCCTGATTGAGTATGAACACTAAATTGATTGATAGAATCAACAACTAAAATATATGAACTAATTGTAAAAGATATTTTAGAGCAATAAAGAAAGCTGAAAAAATTTTATCAATTTAAAAAATAATAAAACAAGATATATCTTTATATATCCTGTTTTATTATTTTTTTTAAAATCTTTACTATATTTTCTTTATCGTGTTTATATAAGCTATCTTTATCAAGCAAATCTTCTTCTATAAAATCTATTTTTCTTCTTTTTAATTCACTTTTTTCTCAGTTAGATAAATATAGAAAATCTCATCATTTTATACTTATATGATTTTGAAATCTTTGTTTATTTTCTTTTGATAAATTTATTTTTTTGTTATTACAAATAAAAATATCTATTCTTCTACCTAGAAATCTTTCTACTTTATTTATAAAATCAAGATGAGTTAATCAATTTGTTTCTCATCATTTATTTGTAGAATTTCATATATAAATAATTTTTGCTTGTGTTTTTTGGATTACTTCTTTCACTCATCAAATAACAAAATTTGATATAATAGAAGTAAATAAATCTCAAGGAGTTATTATTATATAATCAGCTTGTTTTATAACTTTAAAAACATTCTTATGTTGATAAGCATATTTAGAATCATTCATAAGCCTTAAATCTGCTATACCTGATGTATATGACACTACATTACTAATTCTATCTTGAGTCCTTATAATCTCTCAATTTCAAAGTATAGCTTCTATATATGCCTTTTTTGTAGTTACAGGAATAATATTAGCTTTTACTTCTAAAATCTTATGCATTAAAAAAAGCATCTTATTATAATCTCTATCTAAATTAAAATATAAATTTGCCATTAAAATATTTCATACTTTATGCCCTTTTATACTAGAAGGAAGTGGTAAAATAAATTTTAAGAAATTATTATCAAATCTTTGTAAAAACTTAATAAAATTATCTGATGCTCATACTAATTTAAAATAATCTTTTATAAATAATGTATTTATCTTAAAATCCATTTCTATAACTGTCTCAAGATATTGTTTAAACTCATGTCTTTTCTTAGAACTAGACATCATAAAAAGACATCTTCTTAAATCTCAAGGAGGTGGAAGATGTAGATTTAACTCTTTTTCAAATTCTTTCATAAGTTTTCAAGTAGTTCTTCAATCATCACTCATTGATACTATAGAAGATATTTCTATATCTTTATCTAAATACTTATAAAAAGCATCAAGTAAATTTGATTGTCCATTTCATCAACCTATAGTTACTATTTTTTTCATATTTTTTAATTTAATATATTTATCTATACTTAGAATCTAATATTTCCTTCATAAAATCTATTAATTCTTCTTTTAGATCTTTTCTTTTTAATCAAAAACAAATACAAGCTTTTAGAAATCAGATTTTATTTCCTGTATCATACCGTGTTCATTTTATTTTTACTCAATGAATTGGTTTTTCTTGTCTTAAAAGTTCAAAAGCATCTATAAGTCTTGTCTCTCAATCTCAAGATAATGGTGTAGATTTTTCAAGATAATCAAATATATCAGGAGTTAAAACATATTTTCATATATTTCCGTTTCTAGATTTTGTTTTACTTGCTTTTGGTTTTTCTAAAAACTTCTTTACTTTAAATATATCATCTTTTTGATTATCTGTTTCAAGTATTCAATAATTTCACATTCTATCTTCTGGTACTGTAAAACTACAAATAACAGGGGTCTTTACTTTTTCATAAGCTTCAACTAGTTGTTTGGCTGCTGATATTTCATTGTCTATTATATCATCTCAAAACATAACTAGGAAAGGTTCATCTCATATAAGATTTTTTGTTCTAAGAATTGCATCTCAATCCCCTTTTGGATAAGGTTGTCTAACATATACTATATTTACCATAGTATTTAATTCCTTTACTGTTTTTAGGTAATCAAATTTTCAAGATTTATCAAGTCTTTCTTCAAGTTCAAAATTTGAATCAAAATGATCTTCTATCGCTCTTTTACTTCTTCAAGTTACTATAATTATTTCTTCACATCATGCTGAAATAGCTTCTTCTACAAGCATTTGCATAACTGGTTTGTCTATTATAGGAAACATCTCTTTAGGAAGGGCTTTTGTTGCTGGAAGAAATCTAGTTCCCATACCTGCTGCTGGAATAACGCATTTTTTTATTTTTTGCATAAATATTTTGTTATATGATAATTACTTACAAAGTCTAAACAAACATTTCATAAAATTCCCATAAAATCCAAGAAAAAAAGATTATAATCATAATAAGTCATAATATTCTTTTTATATCTATTCAAAACATGTTTTATAAATTAGTTATTTAATATTTCTCATCTAAAAATACTATTTCTAAATCAAATTTATCTCTTAAATAATAAGCAAGTAATTTTGGTCAAATCTTTTCTGTTTCCCGATGTCATCAAAGTAATATAGATTGTCATAATTCTTTGGCTAATATTATTTGATGATGAGCCATTTCTCAAGTTAAAAATATATCAATTTTATTAATAAAAGCTTCTTGTAAAGCTTCTCATCATCATCAACTAACAAAAGCTATATTATTAATAAACTTTTTATTTCAAAAATTATACAGCTTTTTTATAAGTTGCATTTGTTCTGCATATGGAGTTATTATATTTGAGATATGGATTTCTTTTTTAAAATTAAGCATATATCAAATATAATTTCAATGATAATTTCAAAACTTTTCTATTTTATAATCTTCTTTTTGTAAACCAAATATCCTAATAAAAGCTTTTAGTAATCATATATTGTTCCCTACTTTATTATGAGCGTCAAGTGGTAAATGGGAAGCGTATAATCATATATTATTTTTTATTAATCTTTTTATTCTATCATAAGCTAATCATACCAAAGTTTGTTCTACTCACCAAAATAATCAATGATGACATAAAACTAAATCAACCTCTTCTTTTTCTGCTTTTTTAAATATATAATTACTAGCATCTACACTATATCATATCTTTTTTATTTCTTTTTTTATAGTATCTACTTGTAATCCATTTTTAGATACATCTTCAAAATCTTTTATATTTAAATAATTATCTAAATATTTTATTAATTCTTTTTTTTTCATAAACTTAAATTAATTAATTATATTTATCATTCTGAAACAATTTCAGAATGATAATACTTTTACAATTCCACTATACTATATTTTTTAAG
>CAMZKR010000118.1 GCA_947311335.1 uncultured bacterium | reverse complement strand
GGTGAAATAAATTTTATTTCTTTATTTTGTAATTTATAGTTTACAAATTTTCTTTCAATAAAAGTTTTTATTATTTTATTTTGTGTTTCATTTAGTTTTGAATTTATCTCATAATTAAAAAATCATATTATTTTACTATCTCTTATTTTTATTAATCAAATATAAAATTTTTTATATTTTTCTATATAATTAATTATATCATAACTAGAACCTAATAAATCTATAACTATTTGATTTTCATTTATTCATTTTATTGATTTTATTAATTCTTGGATTTCTTTTGCTTTTTCAAAATTTAAATCTTTTGCATATGTCTTCATATTAATATTTAATTTTTTTAATATATCTTTATATTTTCATCATAAAAAATTTTTAATATTATTTATAGATTTATTATATTGTTTTAGGTTTTCTTTTTCTAATAAACATGGTCAACTACATCTTTTTATATAATATTCTATACATGGTATTTTAATTCATGATGTAGATTTAATTACTATTATTTTATTATCTTCTCAAAACCTAATATTACAATTTCTATATCAGAAATGTTTTTTTATAAATTTCAAAACATTGTTTACATAATTTGTACTTATGTAAGGTCAAAAATAAATTCAAGATTTATTTTTTATTCTTGTTTTTATAATTTTGGGGAAAATCTCATTTGTTATTTTTATATAAAGATGATTTTTATCATCTTTCATTAGTATATTATACTTTGGTTTATATTTTTTTATTAAAGTTGTTTCAAGTATTAGACTTTCTGTTTCATTATTTGTTATTATTGTTTTTATATTAACTATTTGTCATATCATTTTCTTTTTAGCAAAATTAAGTTTTGTTTTAGAATTAAAATAAGAATTTACCCTACTTTTTAAATTAATTGATTTTCCAATATAAATAATTTTAGAATTTTTATCTAAAAATTTATATACTCAAGGTCATAAAGGAATATTTAGTAAATTTTCTTTTTTTATATTTGACATAGAATACTATTACCTTATAATAAGTATGTTTTTTTGAGGGTACAAAAAAAACAGTCAGTCGAGGAGTCTAAAAAGGTAAGACTAATAGACTCCATTTTAAATATTTATTTTTGGCATAAGTACCGTCAGGGAAAAATGCGACTTATATTAGTTTAGAAGCTAAGGGGCCCAAGCTTCGTTATAAGAAGATAAATATATTAAATAAATAAAAATACCTTTTTGTACTCTCAATTTTATATTAGAGAATAATAATTAGTATCGATTCCACAATCTTAAATAAAAAGAATCAGGTACATTTATTATTCTCTAATATTTCTAAAAAACAAATAAAAAAAAGGAAGGGAAAGAACTGAGGCGTTAAGCCTCTTTTTTTATCTTAAATCAATTGTTCATTCCTCTTGTTTAATATTTTCATTATTATATTCAATATTTTCATCTTCATTATTGTTATTTATTAACTTTCAAGTTCATTCTTCTTTTAAATATTTTTCTACTACTCAAGATAATGCATCCATTATAATATCAAATTTATCTTGTTCAGAACCAGTAGTTTCTTCTTTACTTATTTTTTCTATTTCATTTACTGCATCATAGGGAATAATAGCATCTTTTAAAATAAAACTATCATTTCATATTTTATGTATAATTAAATCTCATTTATTTAGTATAGTATCAAGTATTCATATTTGTTCTACTTCTATTCATTCTATATTATCATATTTTACGGTTTTCATATCAGTGTTAAATAATGCCCAATCAAGATCTACTACTCAAGCATTTGTTATAATCCATACATCATTATACCAATTAAATATTTCATATATTATTTTTATAAAAACAAAAATTAAAAGTGTTTCAAGAAAATAAAATTGAATAAGTTTTTGAATTCCTTCTGAATTATAAAATAAAAAAGAAGGAACAATTATTCATAAACTAATCCATACAAATAAGAATTTTATAATTTTAATCCAATGTTGATGAATAATTCATTTAATTTCTTGTCATTCTGGTGTATATTTCTTAAAAAATTTTTCTTCAAATTTGTTCATATTTTAATTACTTAAGAGTAAGTCTAACAGGACAATGATCACTTCACATTACATCTGTTAAATATTCTACATTTTGTACTTTTTTTATAAAATCTTTATTAACAATAAAATAATCTAATCTCCATCAAACATTACGAGGTCTAGCTCAAGCCCTATAGCTCCACCAAGAATAAATATCGGTTTTATTAGGATAAAAATATCTAAAAGTATCTATATATCAATTATCTAATAATTCACTTATCTTTTTTCTTTCAATTGGTAAAAATCAAATACTATTTTGATTTTCTTTTGGTCTAGCTATATCTATAGCTGTATGACAAATATTAAAATCTCAAGTTATAATAGCATTTTTTCAATTTTTTACTAGATTGTTAGAATAATCAATTATATGATTATAAAAATCAAGTTTATATGTTAACATTTCTTTTCAATTTGCCCTAGTTCATCAATTAGGAAAATATCAATTTATTAAAGTAAAATCTTTTGTTTTTATTTCAGTTATTCTTCAATCTGTGTGAAAGTGTTCTATATTATCAAAATGTTTTTTTGTATCTATTATGTAATTAATATCTTTATAAAATATAGCACTTCAAGCATATCAAGGTCTTTCTCATGCATGCCATACATAATTATATCAATCTATGTTTCCTACATCTTTTAAAAATTGTTTTTCAAAAGCTTTAGTCTCTTGTATTGCAAGTATATCAGGAGATTCTTTTTTAATAAAATCTTTAAATCATTTTTTTGCTACAGCTCTAATTCAGTTTACATTCCAGGTAATTATTTTCATATTTTTTTATTTTTTAATTATTAAATTAGTTTTTTTAAACTTTCTTTAATAAAAAGTATATTTTTTTATAAAAGATTGTAAAATCTTTAGATTGAGAAAAATAATTTTTTATGTTATAATATAATTGTAGTTAAATAACTACAAAAAAGAAGGAAAACTTATTAAAATTATAGAGGTATTTTATGAAAAAGTTATTGTTTTTAGCATTTTGTTTATATCTTTGCAGTTTATATCTTAGGATTATTGCAATATTTGTATTAGTTCAATAAGATAATAGTAAGTTTTTAGAAGGCAATTTATTGCCTTCTTTTTTTATCTTTTTATTTGATTTTTTAAAATCTTTTATATAATTTTTTTGTAGATTATTTTTTAAAACAATTGATTTTATGGTGAAAAATGATAAATATGATAAAGAAGAACAAGATATAATAGAAGAAGTGGAAGAAGAAATAGAAGATATAGAAAATGATGAAGGAGAAATAGAAGAAGAACTTATAGAAGAATCAAAATGAAAAGGTATAGAATCAAAAGAAATTGAAAGATTAAAAGAATTACTTTTAAAAACACAAGCAGATTATGATAATTTTAAAAAAAGATCAGAAAGGGATAAAGATGATATGGTTTTCTTTTTAAAGGCTGACATTTTAAAAAAGATTTTACCTAGAATAGACGATTTAGATAGAATTATAAAAAATACTCCTGAAGATATGCAAAAATGACCATTATTTGAATGAGTTTTAGCACTAAAAAAATCTTTAGAAAAAGATTTAAAATCTATGTGAGTTTCTTCTTTTGATTCTATATGAAAAAAACCAAATGTAGATAGACATGAAGTAATGACTACAATTCCTGGTTGAAAAAAATGAATAATAATAGAAGAGTTTGAAAAAGGTTATAATTTATGAGATAAAGTTTTAAGAGTTGCAAAAGTAGTTGTAGGAAATTGAAAATAATTTAAATTTTTATATTTTAATTATTTTCAAGTCTTTTATTGATAATTTTTCTTTATTTTTATAGTCATTTCATTTATTTAAATTTTCAATTTCTTTTTTTAGTCAATTATCTAACATTTCTTTTTCTATTAACTTATTTTTAAGTATATTTATCAATCATTTTTTTGTTTTTGGTCATAAGATTCATGCTCATAAGCTATCTTTAGATGTTATAATATTATTTTTTATTTGGAATTCAATTATACTATTTTTTGTTTTTACTCAAAAAATAGCAGTATCTTTATATTTGAAGTATCATAATTTTTTTAAAATTAGTTGTAATTTCCTTACATTTGTTCATATTTCTCAATACACTGGGATTCATAAGTCTTCAATTTTATTTTTAGCATTATTTAGAGATTTTTTT
>CAMZKR010000117.1 GCA_947311335.1 uncultured bacterium | reverse complement strand
CCTCTGTTTCTGATTTCTCTGTTTCCTCTGTTTCTGATTTCTCTGTTTCCTCTGTTTCTGATTTTTCTTCTTCCTCTGTTTCTGATTTTTCTTCTTCCTCTGTTTCTGATTTTTCTTCTTCCTCCTCTTTTTTTCTTAACTTATCAACAATTACAATTCATCATTTAATTATCTCTGGATTCATACTATATACTGCTCAAGTACTAGTTACTCATAATTTTTGTTCTCAAGCTTCTGTTATTAATCTTAGATTCTTCATTACTATAGTATCATTTAAACATTCTCAACTTTTACAATAAAATAAATCATATTCTATTTTAATACTACCATCAGGTGTTCTTCAATTTTTTATAAACTTTTTTACATCTTCTATCTCTCCAATATTATTAAAACCTAATTTTTCAAATTGTTTTTTTATTATTTCTAAAGTTCTATTTGGTATTTTATCTATAAGTTCTGGCATTTTTATTCTTATCGGAGTGAAGTCTTTTCATTTGTCTACAGATGCTACATTGTATGATCATGAGTATGGCATAATTTGTGTAATTGACTTATAATTTTTTCCTGTAGCTGAAGCTACTCAAGTAAAAGCTATTCACTCATTTTGCGTTTTCATAGTATATTTTATAGCTTTTCAATTTTTTTCATACCACTCTTTTCTTGCATTTTGAATTCATTTTATATTTAATCATTCTGATTTAAATAAGTCATCAAAAAATCTTGGTCTTGTTTTTCAATCATATTTGCTTATTGTTTTATTTTTTTCTAATTTAACTTCTTCTCAATTTGTTACTAATCAAGGTTTTTTCATAAAATTCATTACTACATTTTGCAATATTATTTCTTTTTCTACTTGTGAATTCGTAAATCCAATATCACTTATTAATCCATCTACTAAGTTACTTTGCTTCTTTTTTGTAGCATATTCTTTAAATCCTTTATACTCTATAACTTTTATAAATTGTTCCCAAACCTTGTCTAATTGCTCTTGTCATTTATTATATTCAAAAATCATTCTTTGTAGTTTCATCATTCATTTTGTTTTTGGATACCTTAAAGCATCGTGTCATATAAGAGTGTTTAAAATATCTCTTATTTCTTGTGTATTAGCAAAAGATTCTTTATTATACAAAGCTAATTCTCTATCTGTTCTTTCTTTTACTTGAAGTGATTGTGTTATTTTCTTTTCTTCTGTTGGTTTATAAGATCCATTTTTATCTTTTATTCAATTTCATACTACTATAGTATAAATAACTCCTTCTGCTGTAGTATGTTCTGCTATTTTTATAGCACTTAAGTTTATATTTCATCATATATATATATTGTTTTGATCTCTTTCAAATTGAGCTTTTCATGTAGGATCTGATAGTTGATAATTTGCATATGACTTTATAGGTAAGCTTAAAACTTTATTATTATCTATAGTTTCTATACTTCATCATGCTTTTTGTGCTGTTATTTCTTTACTAGAGATTTGTCTTTCTCTTTCTACTGAGTGAATAACTTTATCCCATTTTGTAGTTATTTTTTCTCCTCAAATCATTAAATAAGGTAATGGAAGATATCAAGCTAAAAATGCAAGTCAAGCTCAAACAGTAGTTATTTTAATTCATTCAGCATTTTGATATAATTTTGTTTTATAATATTCTAAAGCTCAATTCATCGTATCATCTAAGAATTGTTGTTCAAATTCTTTTCCTTTAGCATATTTATCAAATACTTGTTTCATATGATTATATATTTCTACATCTTTTATTTTATTTTCTGATATTTTTCCAAATTTACTTTGTACAAAAGAGAGTCAATCCTTTATATCTTTTTTAACTCAATCCAATACTTCTCTCATTTTTTTCGTCATTTCTTCTATTCAAGCTGATGTCTCTTCATCAAGTTTTTCTATTGCTCATCATACAGTATATCATCATAAACTAGCTCATCAAGCAATAGCAAATCATAAACGAAAATCTATTTCTTTTGGAAATAATTCTTTATATTCTTTTAAATCTTGTTTAAATGTTTTACTAACAGATACTGCAGGAATAAAGAAGTTTGCTAAAGAAATATTTAATGATATATTATGTTCTGCTAAAGTCTTTTTTAAAACACTTGCTGTTACAGCTACTCAAGGTGTTCAATTCATTACTCATAATTGTATACTATCTAAAAATCATTTTGTAACTTTTTGTAAATCTACGCTAGTTCCTGCTCCTATACTATCTGGTCATAACACAATACCTACTGCTTTTATAGTAAGCTCTTTTTTTATTCTTTTTTTATCTTCTTCTTTTAACTTTGACATTTTCGTATCTACATAATCACTTACTTGTTTTGTTACTTTGTTTACTTGTTCTGCATTTTCTACTTGTTTGTATTTTTCTTTTGTTGCATTTTTTATTCAATCTTGTTTTACTAATTCAGCTGGTTTATATCACATCTCTATAGCTGTTGCTAAAGCTCTTTGAAATCTTTCTCTTGCTTTAAATAAATTGTTCTCCATTTCTTTAGAAAAGTCTGCAAAGTTTCATAATTGTAAATTATCAAATAAAGCATTTATTCAATCAGAAGTTAAACTATCAAAAGTAAAAAAGTTCATTTCTTTTTCTCATACATTAAAATTCACTTTTAATCAAAGTTCTCAATCTTTATTAAAATCTAATAATAATTTTATTTTTTCTTCATTACTTAATTTTGGTAATTTATCTTGAGTTTTTTTATAGTCATTTAAAATTGATACTACTCAAGCTGCTTCACTATAATCAAAATAACCATCTGTTTTATATCAAACTGATTCTAATATTGGTATAATAGAAGAAAAATTTCTTCAAAGAGTATCTTTAAAATTTGAAAATTCAAAAGTAGTTAAATCTCAAGATGTTCAAAAGCTATCTGGAGATTCTTTTTTTAAAGCTTTTGTTATTTGTGATATTAAATTAGTTAATTCGTTTTTATCTAATTTAAATAAAACTGAATTTAAAGAAGCTCTATTTACATCTTTTAAGATTTCGTTTCTATTTTCTTTTAATCAAACATCAATCCATAAAAATGTTTCTTGACCAGATGATACAGTTTCTTTTGTTTTTTCTTTTTTAAATTGTCTCTCTACTTCTTTTTTAGTTTTTCATACTTCTTTTTTAACTTTTTGTATAATTTTTTTTCTTTGGTTTATAAAATCATCTATTTTATTTCAAATTGAGTCAATACTATTAGATTTTGATATAAGATAGATTTCATCAAGTCATAATGTTTTTAATAATTTATTAATAGCTTCTAAGTTGTTTGTTCAAAAAAACATATTTAAATCTTCTTTCCCTATTTTCCCATCTTTATTTTTTTTATTATCAATATCTCTAAGATAGGTTAAAATTGCTTCTTTATTATCTTTTAAAAATTTTGTTTTGTTTTTTTTATTTCAATCAAGTCAAACCGATAACTCTCAAGCGTTTAATTTTGAAATTAAATTAAACAATGATTTCTTATATTGTTTATATATATGTAACATAAAATTATTTTAAATAAATAAATATTTTCCTATTTATGACTTTTGTCGTCATTTCTTATAACATTTATATATTAACACATTTATAAAACATATAACAAGAAAAATAACTTGACATAATAAAAAGACTTAGTATCCTAAGTCTTTTTACCTAATTTATTAATTATGCTTTTTTTGTAAATCTAACTAATCCAAATCATAGAATTAATGCAAGAATTACAAGTAATATGCTTTCAGGTCAAGTCTCTGGTAATCTTTTTGGTTTTTTAAGTGGAATTACTTTTTTTTTGGCTTTTCATGATTTAAATAAAACACATTCCTTATGTTCATTAGTATCAACAGAAACAGTAGCTCATCAATCAGTCATATTATGAGTAACTATAGTATATATAAGTAATCCTATGTTTCATCATGTAGGAATTGTGTTTTTATCTAAACTATAAGCATATCATAATTTTGATTTTAACCAATTTATTTTTTCTCAAGCTGGAAGTACATATCATAAATCTTCTTCACTATATAATTTATTAAATTCTGTTGTATATTCCCAAAAATCATCACTATTTGGAGTTTGAGACCAAGTTACATTAGATGGACTAAGGTTTACCATAGTAGGCATATCTTGTTCTTCTTTATATACAATTTTACTTGAACTTCAAGAATTCACCCAATCATCACTCATTAATCAAATATTATCTCATACTCATTTTGTTCCTCAATTAAAACATTGTCAACAAGTATTTGATGAAAAAACAGTATCTGTAGAACATTCTATTTCATCATATGAAAAAACATTTGGAATACTAAGGCATAAAATAGAAAAAATTACTAGTACTTTTTTTGTAGTCATAATTGTGTTTGATTTAATAAAATTAAAATTGTAATAGAATCTTAATGATATTAGTAACTTATGTCAAAGAATATCATTAATTATTTGTTATATTAACTTGACTTTTTAATTACCTTGTTAACTATTAATTGTTGAATTATAGCAAATATTGTTGACATTCACCAATATAATCAAACTCCGGCAAATAACGTATATGTAATAACAGCAACCATAGCAGGCATTCAAAAGAGCATAAATTTATTCATTGTATCAGGATCTGGCATCATTGAATTATAACCATCTTGACCTTTTTTCTTTTCAAGTACAATTTTATTATTTACTTCTGTTTTACTTTTTAAATTTAAAGATAATTTAATTTGTAAAAATTGTATTACTCAAATAAATATTGCTAAACTAATTCATACTATTCATCAAGTACTTAATAGATCCATTCAATAAAAATTATAATCAATATTTAATATTTGAAAATCTGATAAACTTTTATAAATATAAAACGTATTGGATGGGTCTTTTATGTTTAATATTATCCTATACATAACAAGTAATATAGGCATTTGAATAAGTAAAAATCCACAAGATCAAACAGGATTTACTTTTTCTTTTTTATATAATTCCATCATTTTTAATCATAATTCTTGTTGTTTCCCTTTATATTTTTTTTGAATCTCTTTAATTTTTGGTTGTAAAGCTTGCAATTTTTTCTGGCTAAGCATCATTTTATGTTGAGGCCATAATAATACTAACCTAATCAATATAGTTATTACAATAATTGCCCATCATAAAGAATAAGAAAACACTGATAATAAAAAAGCCATTAAGTTATAAATAGGTGCATACACTAATCAAACAAAAATCTTTCAGATTATTCATCTATTATCTATTTCAAATTGTGATATATATTTCTTTTCATTAATATTCATTTCAAATGTATAATTTCAAACATTATTAAGTTTCTCAAAATCTGTTGAATAATCTATTAATTTTTTATTTCATTTAACTATAGAAATATCTTTACATAAATTATTACTAAATTTTATTTTTTCTCCATTTTGATTCCTTAATGTTATATTATTACATGTATTAATTTTTATGTCACTGTTTGTATTATTTGTAATTTTTAAAGAAACTCCTGCAGGAATTGAATAAGATGTTTTAGATGTTTTAAATAAAATATTCTCAACTAATTTTTTTTGATCATTTTTATTATTAAAAAAACTTATAATAAAAAATATTAACAAAAAAATTAAAACATAATCAAATATTTTTTTCATTTATTATTTATAAAATTATAAAATCTAAGGTTTGTTTAAAAATAATAAAAATTTATTTTTAAACATCTTTTATTTAAAAATTTTTTTAATTAAAAAATCTAAATCTTTTTCAAAAGAAATAATAGTTTTTTTATCTTTTTTATCAAGTTTTGTTTGTTTTTTAACAATAAATACTAAATCTAAATATTTATTATTTTGTAAAGACTTTTTAGTAAACAAATGTATTTTATTATAAAAAAATCTTCTAAAAAAATTTCTAGTAACATTTGTATTTACAGATTTAGATCAAATTACAATAGAAAATTTATTATAAGATAATTTGTTTACTAAAGAATTTAAAACTATTCAATAAGAAAAAAAAGGTTTTCATATTTTTAAAACCTTTTTTACTTCTTTTTCTTTTAATCTATACTCTTTTAAAATCATATTTCTTTTTGCTATTCTGAACTTGATTCAAAGTTTTTTAACTATAGATCCTGAATCAAATTCAGGATGATATTATAATATATTATTTTCTCTTAATATAATTTCATTTTCAATCAAAAGGAGTTTTTTTTGCTGTTCCTCATGCTACTATATGCATTCTAGCTTTTCCATTTATCTCTTGATATCTTTTCGGATAGCTTACTGTTAACTCATGTCTTCATTTCCTTCTTCTGTTTTTTAAAACTCTTCTTCCTGATGATGTAGAACTTCTTTTTAAAAATCCATGAACTCTTAATCTTTTTCTCTTCTTTAACTTTCCTAACATTTTTAATTTATTAATTTTAAAAATTTGCTGGCTTATCTTATTGTGTTTTTATAAAAAGTCAAAAAAAAATGTAGTTATTAACTTATTATTGTTCCTTCTTCTTTTCAAGAAAAAACACTTAATAGAATTCATGGCTTAAAATAATTAATAACTCTGATTTTTAATTTATTATCTTTTGCCATAACAATTGAAGTTACATCCATAACTTTTAAATCTTTTTTTATAAAATCTTCATAAGATATTTTTTTTATAAGTTTTGATTCTTTATATTTTTCTGGATCTTTATTGTAAACTCAATCTACTTTTGTTGCTTTTATTACTAACTCTGATTTTGTTTCAAGCGCCATAAGTATAGCAGTAGTATCTGTAGTAAAGTAAGGTCTCCCTGTTCATCACACAAAAATAACAACTGTTCCATTTCTAATATAATTTATTGCTTTTTCTTTATTAAATTTCTCAATAAAATCAATATCTAAAGAAGTCATAACTACAGCTTTTTGTCACAAATTCTCAAGTTTATCTTTTAATATAACTCAATTAAAAATAGTAGAAAGCATACTTAAGTTATGTGAATCTGAAGCATGTAAACCTGACTTTATTAAATCTTTTCATCTATATATATTTCATCATCAAACTACAACTGAAATTTCAACTCATAAATCAACTATTTTTTTTATTTCTCAAGCTAATTTTAAACTAGCTTGAGGTTCAATTCCAAATAAATTATTTCACTTAAATGCTTCTCAAGAAATTTTTAGCAATATTCTCATATTAATTATTTACAATTTCTTTAAATAAAATGTCTGTTTTTTCTAATATTTTGTAATCATTTTTTTCTTTTAATTCATCATTTTTTTCTTTTATATTTTCACTACTTAATCCATTTCATTTTTCTAAACTTTGAATTCAATAAAAACCGTGTACAAAATCAATATAATGTTTTTCATATATATAATTATCTCCCTTTAATTCTATAAGATAAAAACTAATTCATTTATCCTTTACTATATCTCTACATGTATTCCAAAAAAACCATGTATTTATATTTTTTGTAAGAAATTTTGTCAAATTTTCACAGTTCAAATCTTTTATATTTTTCTTTTTTATTTCTAAATTATCTATTAAAGAATATGTAAAAACGTCTTCTCATAGCATTATAGATTTTCAAAAATTATCATTAACAGGTAGGTTTAAAAAAACTGTATCATTTTCTGTTCAAATTAATTTTTTTTCATAATTTTGTTTCTTTGTATTTTTATTTTCTGGATTTTCTAGATAAATAGTCAATTTAAGTTTTGATTTTTTATCTCAAGAATAAGAAGTAAATATGTATATATTTTTTCAAAAATCTAACACTCTAAATCTAGAAGATGCCATATATTTAAAATTATCTCATCATGGTTTAAATTTTTTTAAAGTATAATTATCTTCAGGATAATCTGATTCTGAATTTATAAATTGTACTTCTATTTTATCAACATATTCAAGTGTTTTTCATGTAATTTCAATTTCTCATGTTTTTAAATCTTTTTCATTAATAGCATTAAGTTCAATATATTTTTCTTTCGTTAAATATTCTATTTTTATATTATTACTTTTTTTTTGTTCTTCTTTTATATTTTTTTTAAAATCCCCAGCATTTATAGTATCAATATTTGTAACTCCTGTGTTTCATAACATTTCTTTTTTAGCATTTTCTATTTTTTGATTTCATCAAGTACAAGAAAAAATTAAAAAAGAAACTGTTATAATAATTAATATTTTTTTCATATAGAAAAATTAAGAAATAACCTTCAATATATTAATAACTTTAGCAAAGTTTGCAAGAAATCTTATTTTATATTTTCATAATAATAGGAATTATCATAGGAGCTCTATCAATTCTTTTTGATAAAAATAGTTCTAAATCTGTTCTAATTAACTTTAAAAAATCTTTTTCTTCAATATCTGGTATATCTTTTATTGTATTTTCATAAATATTTCTTGTTTTTTTTATTATTATTTTATGAATATATCTAACCTCTTCTAAATAAACAAGCCCCCCTGTTTCTAATTTAAGATGTCACAAAATAGCTTTTGTTTTTTTATCAACTCTAATTAAAATAACCAAAACTCAAGAATTCATCATTTTTTCTCTTGCCTTAATAACATGACTAGTAGCAATTCACATTCAATGTCAATCTATAATTAATTTTTGAATTGGCACCTTTATTTTTGATCTAAAAACAGACCCATCTGGAGCAAAATCTATTATATTTCAATTATTTAACATCAAAATGTCATCCTCTTTAAATCATGTACTTATAGCTGTATTTTTATGTAAATGTCTAAAATATAAATCTCAATAAATTGGCATAAAATATCTTGGATTAACTAATTTTAACATTATTTTTTGTTCTTCTTGAAAAGCATGTCATCATGTGTGGACTTCTTTATCATTTTTTGTTATTATTGTTGCTCACAGCTTAATTAATTTATTCATAAGACCTCAAACGCTCTTTTCATTTCATGGAACTACAGAAGAAGAAAAAATAATAGTATCTCATTTAATTACCTCTATAGAATTATGTTTTCATTCTGCCATCCTAGCTAATGCTGAGTATTGTTCTCATTGACTTCATGTAGTTATAATAATTTGTTTATGTGAGGCTATTCATTCTGTTGTTTTTGGTGTCATTTTTTTTATAACTCATTGTTTTACTTTTAAATATCAAAGTTTTTTGCAATCGCCACATTTTCAATCATGCTTCTTCAACTAAGAAATATATGTCTATCGTATTTTTCACAAATATATACAAGTTGTTGTACTCTTGATATCCAAGAAGAAAATGCAGCTATTATAAGTCTTCATTTTTTATGGCCTGATACTATTTTTTCTAGTTCCTCTCATACTTCTTTTTCTGATTTACAAAATCATTTTCTTGCTGAACCTGTAGAGTCTGATAAAAGTAAATGTATTCCTTGTTTTCATATTTTGGCTATTCTTGAAAGATCTGCTGGCCTATCTATCGCTGGATTAAAATCTATTTTAAAATCTCAAGTATGAACAAATTTTGCACCTCAAGGAGATTTTATAAATACTCATGCACTATCAGGAATAGAATGATTTACTCCAAAAAATTCAACTTCAAAAGGTCAAATATTTAATTTTTTATTAATTCATGCATCAACTTCTACAAGAACCATTTTATCTAATATTCTAGCTTCTTCTAAAGATTTACTTATTATTCCTAAAGTTAGTTTAGTTCAATATAAAATAGGCATTCATAAAACTGGTAATATATGTTTAAGTGCTCATATATGATCTAAATGAGCATGTGTAATTATAAATCATTTTATTTGTTTTTTGTATTTTACTAAAAATGAAACATCTGGTATAGAATAATTTGCTCAAAGCATACTAGGTTCGGCAAATTGTATTCAACAATCTATTAAAACAATATCATTTTTATATTGTAACATTCACATATTTTTTGCTCAAGTTTCATCATTTCATCAAATTGGAATATATCTTGTATATTTTTCTCTAAGTGTTGGTAAAAAAAATCTTGTCTCAGGAAAAGTAACTTGATTTTTATTTAAAATTGATCTTTCTATATTTCAATTATGTAATTTTACTTTAAAACCTTGTTTTTGATTAATAGAAACTTTGTTTATAATATTTTTATTAACTTTATTCGTTATATTAATTTTATTTTTCACTTTTTCTTTTGTTCACTGTTTTTCTTTTGTTCACTGTTTTTCTTTATTTATTCATTTTAACTCATTGTCTAATTCATCTAAAAAGTCCTTCATATTTTTTTATTAATAATATAATTGTCTAGCTTGATTTTTTAAGCTTTTTAAAAAGATTTATCTTTTATAAAATTGAAAAGTTATTAAGAAAAATTTAAGAAGCTCTCCAAAAAGCTTTAATAACTTTATTCATCTTATAATTTTGACATTGATTTATATATTTTTTTAACGACTAAAAATAGTATATCTATTTTCATAAATATTGCAAAATTTTATTTAAATTAATTCAAATTTTTGTTGTATCCCGATAATAATCTTTAATTTTTGAATTATTTCAAAAATCAGTTAAAACAAATTCTTTTCTATTAAATAAATATATTCTAAAAAATTTATATTTTTCTTTTAAAAAGATACTTTTCTTTGTTTTTTGTAAAAAATCTTTATTATGCAATATATAATAATTAAAACTTTCAGCAAAATCTTCATATTTATTTGTCATAGAATATCAAGATACAAAATCTCAACCCTTTTGTCATTTTTTCATTATTTTTGTAGAATTCCACGATATTTTATAAAAATTATTACTTGTATCTCAAAATCTTGTGTTATTAAAAAAATATAAATCTATATAATGTCATAATTCATGAATAAAAACAGACAATAATTCTTCTTTTCACATTTTTATTGGTCAAAAAAGTTTTATTTTCTTATTTTTCATCTTTCATCTTACATCTATCAAATCTTTGTAAAACTCAACTGTTAAATCTTCTATTTTATTAAAAAAATAACTACTAGTAACAAAAAATGATATATTTTTTATATGGTTTCTTATTTTTCATCTTAAAACAGAAGGTATATATATATAAGATATATTATTAGTATTATTTACTTTTTTAATAATATTTTCTTTGTATTTTTCTAAAATTATATTTCTTTCTGTATTTGATTTTATTGTTTCAGTTAAGTTTGGTGTTTCTAAATCCTCTATATTTAACTCAATACTATTTTCATCTATACTTCTATCTATATAATTTTCTTCATTAGAAATATTATAATTATCATCATCTAAAAAATAATATTTAATAAAAAATATTGCTATAGTAAAAAACAATGATAAAAAAAGTATTTTTTTTAAATTTGGATTAAAAAACATTTTTTAGAATATTTAATTTACTAATATTCAAATAATAATTCTTATAAAAACTCAAGCTGAAACAACTCATAAAAATCATATAATTCACCATTTTAAAATATCTTTTCATTTTTTTAACTTATCTTCTTCTCATGTACTTATAACTAACATAAATCATCAAAATGCTATTGCTCATACAGCAAAAAGTCATAATATTCCTGCTATTGTTTCTATCCATGATTGGATTTTTTCTTTAAATCAACCTGTTATTTTCATATCATTTTTCATTAGCAAATTGCTTCCATCTATACATCTCTCTATTATATTACTATCTAAATCTCATACTCAATTATAAGAACAATCTAATCAGTATACATTAATAAATCAAAAAAAGAATAAGAAAAGTCATAAAATTAATTTTTTTGTCATAATAATTTAATAATTAATTAAAAGAACTCTATTCCAGATGCAAATCTTACTAAGGCCCATGAAAATGATACTATTAAAATTCAAATTATAACATATACTAAATTCATAAAAGCTTTTTTAAATTCATCTGGTTTTCATTTAGCTATTATAAGTTTAACTCAAATATAAAGGAATGCTCATATTCAAATAATATAAAGTAAAGAAAAAATATTATCTTTAATATAAGTAAGTATTATGTTAATAAGATTATAACCAATATCACCATTATTAATAGAATTTAATTCTGGATCAATATCTCACTGATTAAATCAAGCAAATATTCTATTTAAAAATAAAATATAAACCATTAAAAAAAAATATATATATCTTAACATAATTATATAGATAAATTATTAATAGAATTGATTATAAACCAAGCTGATACAGAAATTATAACTCAAATTAAGGACCAGATAATCCATTTCTTTGCTTTTTTTGTCTTTTCTTCTTCTCACATAGAAAGCATATACATAATTCAACTTATCATTAAAGCTATAACTGCCAATACTGCAGTATATAATATCATTTGTGATATAAATTCAGAAATTATATATATAAATCCGTTATTACTTGTAGGTACAGCTCAACATCATGTTAAATCTGAACAATGTAGGCTAGCTAAAGCTAAAGCCTTTAATCTTAAAAAAATAAAAATGTAAATAAATAAAATTCCTTTTTTTATCATTAAAATTAATTATATACTAAATAATTAATCATAGCCATTATAAGTCATGCCGATAATGCTACAATTAAAGAAATAAGTCATGCTGTAAATATAGTTTTTCATTTTGATAAAAACTCTTCTTGTCCATGATATATAATCATATATCATGCTCAAATAGTCATAATTAAAAGAGCTAAAACTCAAAACGAAACTATAAGTAAATCTATTACATTTATCAATATATCAGTAACTGTTGTTTCCATATCTCCCGTTCATAATAAATTCGTGCTTCATGGAGAAAATATTCATGGGTTTAAAGAAAAGTCTGATTTAGTTAAATCGTCTCCTCAAAAAGTTAAATAAGGAAACGGAATAAATAATGAAAAAAATCAAATTAAAAATATTAGATATATTTTTTTAAACACAAATATATTATTATAAAATTATTTAATTGAGTAAAGTTTAACAAAAAATTTATAATTTTCAAAAAATAATTAAACTTTACTCAATTAAATAATTTTATAATAAGAAATACTAATAAAATGAAGGTTGCAATAATCCATGAGATGTTAATAAAGCTTTGATGAGCAGAAAAAGTTTTAAAATCTTTAATAAAAAAATATAAAAATGCTGATTTATATACTTTAATTTATGATGAAAAAAAAGTATGAACAATATTTAAAAAAGAACAAATTCATAATAGTGTATTTAAATTAAAATCTCAAAAGATTTATAATTTAACTAAAAATCAAAGATTAAGTCTTCTTTTTATGCGAAAATCTATTGAAAGCTTAGACTTTAGTAAGTATAATATTGTAATATGTAGTTCAAGTTCCTTTGCCCATTGAATATTAACAAAACATAACACTAAACATATAGTTTACTACCATTCACCATCTAGATATTTATGGGATTGGACAAATGAATATAAAAAAGATATTTGATGGAATAATAAAATAAAATGATTTATTTTAAATTATTTATTTAAACATTTAAGAGAATGGGATTATAAAGCTAGTAAAAGACATGATATATGTATTGCAAATTCAATAAATACTCAAAAAAGAATTAAAAAATATTATAAAAAAAAATCTATTTTATTATACCCCCCTGTTGAAATAGATAGATTTAAAAAGAAAATTAATAAAAATGTTTTTAGTACTTACAAAAAAAATTATAAACTAAAATGAAATGACTATTTCATAATAATATCTGCTTTAACTGAATTTAAAAAAATTGAAATAGCAATAGATGCTTTTAATAAAATAAAAAATGAAAAATTATTTATTATATGAGAATGAAATTATAAAAATTTTTTATTAAAAAAAGTAAAAAACAAAAATATAGTATTTCTTTGAGCTAAATATAATAATGATCTTGTTTCTATTGTACAAAATAGTAAATGACTTATTTTCCCAGGAGAAGAAGATTTTTGAATAGTTCCAATTGAAGTATTATCCGCTTGAAAGCCTGTTTTTGCATTTAAATGATGAGGGTTAAAAGAGACTATTACTGAATGAAAAACCTGATCTTTCTTTTTAAATGCTAATTGAGATGATTTTATAAATAAATTTAAAACTTTTAATATAAATATAAAATTTTGAAAATATAAAGAAAATAATTGTATTAAAAGTACATTAAAATATAGTGAAAAAGAATTTATAGAAAAATTTAATAGTATCATTAAAAATAGTAAAACTGTTTGACTTTAAATTTATTTATTTATTATTATATAAATTAACTATAAATAAACTATGGATTTAAAAAAAATAAAAAATACAAATTTATTTACAAACACAAGTAAATTACTAATAATATTACTTCCTTTTTATGTTATAATAAAGGTTTTATTTGAATATAAGTTATGACTTAATTACTTTTGAATACTGGTAAAAGAACTTTTAATATTAGTTCTTTTTTTCTCATTAATATATGAATTTTATAAAAAAAAAGCTTTCCCAAAATTTGAATTAATAGATTATTTAATATTTATTTATTTTGTTTATTGAATATTTATAAGTCTACTTAATTCTTTAGGTTTAGGGGCTATTTTTTATGGGTGAAGGTATGATTTTATATTTTTAATAGTATTTTTAATATATAGACACTGAAAACCTTTCTTACAAATAAAAACCAAAGATTTATTTAAATTGCTTATTTTTTCTGCATCAATAAGCCTTTTCCTATCTATAACAATAAAACTAATTTGAGAAGAATTTCTTAGGATATTTTGATTTAATTATTATGTTAATAATTGGACATTTAATTGAAGTATTCCTATATATCATGGAGTAGAAAATTCTTGATTAAGGAGATTTCAGTGAATATTTGATTGACCAAATCAAATGGCATTTTTCTTAATAATATATTTATGATCTATACTACATATTTGAAAGAAAAAACTTGAATTTTATCACTCATTAATTTTTATTTTTATAATAATTTTAATATTATTAACTTATTCTAGAAGTGCTTTTATATGAGTCATATGAAGTTTGTTTTTTTTAATATT
>CAMZKR010000116.1 GCA_947311335.1 uncultured bacterium | reverse complement strand
TTACTTTTATTTTTATTTTTGGACTTGTTCATATATTACTTGGAATATAATTATTTTCAAAGTTTGTAGAAAAAAAGTTTTCAGAGATTCATAAATCATATTTTTCTATAAAATCATTAGGAATTTCTTTTACAAATCTACTTTCAGGATTTCTTACATAATTTCAAAAATGAAAACGTTCCTTAGCTCTACTAATATATAATTCTTCTTTTGCTCTCGTCATAGCTACGTACATAAGTCTTCTTTCTTCTTCTAATCAAAAATTATCTCACACACTTCTAAAACTTGGAAAAATACCATCCTCAAGTCAGCTAATAAATACTCTATTTTCTTCAAGTCATTTTGATGTATGAATAGTCATCAAAGTTACATAATCACTTCTTTCATCTTTTGTGTCCATATCTGTAATCAAAGCTACTTCTTCTAAAAATTGAGAAAGAGATTCTCTTGGTTCTATTCAAGTATATTCTAATGCTACATTGATAAGTTCATTTATATTATCTTGTCTTGCATCTTTTTCTTCTATAGTTAATCATTCAAATAAATAATTTTTATATCAAGTTAATAAAATTATATTTTCTATCAATTCTCATACATTTTTCTCAAAAGAAATTTTTACTAATTTTTTATATATTTTTAAAAAAGATTTTAATCATTTTCTAGCTAATGGTTTTAATTCTTCAACTTCATCAATATTTTCAATAATTCAAAAATAATTTATTCAAAAATTTTCTTTATAATTATCAATTATTTCAATACTTTTAGCTCATATTTTTCTTGATGGAATATTAATTATTCTTTTTGTACTTACTATATCATTTATATTTAAAATAATTCTAAGATAGGCTAATAAATCTTTAATTTCTTTTCTATCATAAAATTTAAGTCATCAAACTACTCTATAAGGTATATTTTGCATAATTAAAGCTTCTTCTATTTGTCTTGATTGAGCATTAGTTCTATATAAAATTAAATTATCTTTAAAATTTGCTTTTTTTTCTTTAATTATTTCAGCTATTATTTTTGCTTCAGATTTATCAGTCAAAGCTTCAATATATTTTATTTTAACTCATTCAATATTTTCTGTCCAAAGCTTTTTTTTCATTCATAAAGTATTTTTTCAAATCACAGCATTAGCTGAATTTAAAATATTTTGTGTTGATCTGTAATTTTGTTCAAGTTTAATGATATGTGCATCTTTATAATCTTTTTTAAAATTTAAAATATTTCTCATATCAGCTCATCTCCAAGAATAGATTGATTGACTATCATCTCATACTACAGCTATATTTCAGTACTTACTTGAAAGTAATTTTACTATATTATATTGTGTTATATTTGTGTCTTGATATTCATCGACCATTATATATTTATATATTTCTTGATATTCATTTAATATTTTATCAATCTTTAATAAAGATAATGTTTTTAATAAAATATCATCAAAATCAATAGCATTATTTTGTTTTAATTGTTTTTCATATTTAATATATACTTGAAATACTATTTCTTTTATATTATTATCAATTTCATTTTCATAAGCTTTTGCAGAAATTAAAGAATTTTTAGCATTTGAAATATAAGAAGCAATCATTTTTATAGGATATTCTTTTTCTTCAATATGTTCATCTTTATATATTCATTTTAAAACTGATTTTTTATCACTTTCATCATATATAACAAAATCTTTTTTTAATCATATATTCAATTCATCAGCATTATATTTTGATAAAGTTTCCTTTAATATAAATATTCAAATTGAATGAAAAGTTCAAATTAAAGGTAATTTTCATCTATTAGTATACATATTTTTCCCCTCTTTTATTCAAAGATTTATAGAAACTCTTTTTCTCATTTCACGAGCTGCTTTATTTGTAAAAGTAACCATTAAAATACTTCAAGGAAATATTTGTTTTTTATTTATCATATATTCTACTCTAGCAGTAAGTGTAGCAGTTTTTCAACTACCTGCTCAAGCTATTATTAAAAGAGCTCAATTTATTTTATTTTTTGCTATTTCTTGTTTGTTATTTAATTTCATTTTAAAAGTTTATTTAGTTTTTTAGATTGCAATAATTTACTAAGTTTTTATAATGTAGCAAATATTTTTTAAATTTTAAAAAACTAAAGTTATGAAAAAAATTTATATAATGTGACATAAAATTCCAGATACAGATTGTATACTATCATCAATTATATATTCTAAATATTTAAATAATAAATGATATAATACTGAGGTTATAAAATTATGAAAATTGAATAATGAAACTAAATATATATTAGATTTAATATGAAAGAAAGAACCCGAAACAATAGAAAAACTTCCTTGTTGAACTAAAATCATATTAACAGATCATAATGATTCTAAGCAATCAATAAGTAATTTATCAGAATTAGAAGTAATTGAATTAATAGATCATCATAATTTTTGATGATTTTATACAAATAAACCTATAAAAGTTAGATGTGAACCTATTTGTTCTACTTGTTCTATATTATATAAAATTTTTAAAGAAGATTCTTATCAAATCTCGGAAAAAACTGCTATTATGCTTATTTCTGCTATAATATCTGATAGTTTATATTTTAGATCGCCGACTACTACAAAAGAAGATATAAAAATAGTAGAAGATTTAAATAAAATAGCTAAAATAAAAAATTTAGAAGAATTTGCTATAAATATGTTTGCTGCAAAATCTGATTTATGAAATATAAGTGCTGAAGAAATAGTAAAAAATGATTATAAAGAATTTGAAATAAATAGTAAAAAAATATGTGTTTGAGTATTAGAAACTAGTAATCCAAGTTATGCACTAAATAAAGAAGATTTAATAATTGAGGCTTTAAAAAAAATAAAAAAAGAATCTTCTTTAGACTTTATTATGTTTAGTATTATTGATATATTTAATGAAAAAAATATAACTTTGACTTGAGATGAAAATGATAAAAAGATTATAGAAAATATATTTAAAAAAGAATTTAATTGAAATAAAGTAAATCTTTGAAGAATATTATCAAGAAAAAAACAAATAATACCTCTTTTAAATAAAAATTTATAAAATGTTTAATGAAATCAAATAAAATAAATAAAGAAATTTCTTTAATTCTTGCTGTAGACAATAAAAATGGATTATGAAAAAATTGAAAACTGGCTTGGGATATACCAGAAGATATAAAATATTTTCAAAAAATTACATTAAAAACAAAGGATAAAAATAAAATAAATGCTGTTTTAATGTGAAGAAAAACTTGGGAAAGTATACCAAGTAAATTTAAACCTTTAATTTGAAGATTAAACTGTATTTTAACTAAAAATAAAAAACTGTTTTCAAATACTTTAAAAAAAAATAATACCAAATGGTATTCTTCAATTTCTACTTGTATTAAAGATTTAGAAAAAAATAATAATATTGAAAAAATTTTTGTTATTGGATGAGCTTTTTTTTATAATGAAATATTGAAATATAATTGTTTAAAAAAGATTTATATAACAAAAGTATTTTGAGATTTTAATTGTGATATTTTTTTTAATTGAATACCAAATAGTTTTGAATTAAAAAGTAAAAGTGATATGAAAAAAGAAAATAATATAAAGTTTAATTTTGAGATTTGGAAAAGAAAATAATTTTAATTTTTTAATAAATTTTTCCAAAAATTTATATTATTTATTTGTTTCCATGTATTTTCTACAATATTTTTAAACTCTTCATAGTCTTCTTTTGTGTAATCAACTTCCAAAAACCTATAATTTCAATCTTTTCATTCTACAAAATCAATTGCTAATTTTATTTCACCATAATTAGAATTAAAATCTTTATCTAATTCACACATAAGTTTATAAAAAAGTAGTTGTCTAAAATATTTTCATTCAGAAAAGGATTCTTTTTTATTTCAGTATCTATCAATTCATTTAATTTGTCATAAACTCTTTTTATTTCAAGTTTTATAATCAACTAAAACTATAGATTCTTTGAAAAAAGCTAATTGTCATTCAAAGTTTTGATTTTTAAAATCAGATTCTCAAAAATTTTCTATTTTATCTATTTTTCAAGTAAGTGGAATATTCTCAAAAACTATATTCCTTGATCTAAAGTTAAATTCTGAATTTATTGGGATTTTAAAAATATTTTTATAATTATCATAATATCATTCTAATCAATTAATTCACTTCTCTAAAAGTCTTTTTTGTTCATCTAAAGTTAGTATTTCTTTTTCTAAAAGTAATTTGAAAGTTCAAGTTAAATAATTTTTTTCTGGTAAAATTCAATCCTTTTTATATTTAGTAAAAAATAATTCAAGTACTCTATGATAAACCTTACCAAAAATAGTATATTCATTATCTTCAAAAGGATACTTAAAAACTTTATTTCTTAAAAATACTTTTGGATCTTCCAAAAATGTATTTAAATCACTTGCTGAAAGTTTATAAGTTTTTAGAAATTCTTTTATATACTCTAATTCTTCATATGTATTTTTTATCAAAGTTTTCTTTTTGAGTAAATTAGTTAAATTATTTTTTATCAAATTTAAACTATCTTTATTTAAATCAGATTCTTTTTCAAAAATATAACCTTGTATTTCTTCTATAAAACTAGAAGGTAAAAATGGTTTATTTCATTCTCAAATTGGATAACTTATATATAACTTTTTTTTAGCTCTAGTTGCTGCAACAAAAAAAAGTCTTCTTTCTTCCTCAAGTTTATTTTCTTTAGTTTCAGAAACTCATTTTCATACCAAATTTGATGGTAATTTTAATCTTTCTATTACTCTTTTATAATCCCAATTTCCATAATACAATCATGGAATAAATACTACTTCATATTCAAGTCATTTTGAAGAATGGGCCGTTAAAACTTGAACTCCTTGTCTTTCTATTTTTAAAATTTGTCTTGGAATAAATAAATTATATTCTCTATATAAAGCTATTTTTCTTAATAATTTTTCAGTATTAAAATCTTTATCTTTTCTATTATAATCTTTTATTAAGTTAAAAAATGTAAATAAATCTTCTATATCATCAAAATTCCCATTTTTTTCTATATATTCGAGTATTTTAGATTCAGTAATAAAGTAATTAAAATATTCTATAAATGAATTATGAGCTATATGTCATTCTATTTTTAATAACTTATCTCTAAAAATTTTTAATTTATTTACATCATTTAAAAATAAATTATCAAAATTATCATTATTTGAAATAAAGCTAAAAAGTGAGATTTTATTTTTTTTTATATAATTTAAACTATTTAATTTTTTATTTATATTAAGTACATCTATATTATCAACATTCACTAAATCAGATCTAAGTAAATCAAGTAGTTTTATTTCATTAGAAAAAGGATTATTTATAATTTCTAAAAAATCTATTATAAAATTTATATATGGATTATTTAATATATTAGTTTTTAATTTTGATTCTACAGGAATTGAATTTGATTCTAAAAAATTACTCCATTCTTCTACTTCCCTATTACTTCTAACTATAATTGCTATCTTTTCTATAGAGATCTGTCATTTCAAACTTGATTTAAAATCTTTTATTATATTTTTATTTTTTAATGATTTTGAAATTAATTCAAAATGACATAACTTTTTTATCTTTTCAAATACAAAGTTCTTTTCATCTATAGAATTTAATGCTTTATATAAAAATGGTTTATTTCAAGTTTTATTCTTTCAACTTGAAATAAGTTGTTTATTTATTGATTTTACTTTTTTTGATAATCTCTCTTCATTATAATCAATAAAGAAAGCTGACATATCTAATATATTTTGCTGACTCCTATAATTATTTTTTAAAGTAATTATTTTTGTATTTTTATAATAAGTAGAAAAATTAAGCATATTTTCTATATTTGCTCATTGAAAACGATAAATTGATTGATCATCATCTCAAACAACCATGATATTGGGTTTATTTTCAGATACACTAAGTATTAAATCTATTATTTTATTTTGTGCATTATTTGTATCTTGAAATTCATCAAGCATAATAAATTGGTATTGTTCTGCATAAAATTGTCTTAACTCTTCATCTTCTAAAAATTTTTCAAGTACAAAATTTATCATATCATTGAAATCATATAATTCTCTTTTTCTTAAAAGTTTATTATATGATTCAAATATACTAGATAATTCCCTAAGTTTATTTATATGTTTTTCTTGCTTAGTTTTTGTAGTTTCATATTTTTTTAATGTTGGTTTTATTTCTAATAATTCTTTCACGTAAACTTCTTTTTGTTTTTCTACACTATTATTAAACTTTATTAGACTAACTCATTCTTGTTTTAAATTTCAGATTTTAGATTTTATATCTCTTAAATAAAAATAAGGATTATAAGGTGGATAAAGATCTTTTATTTGTTCTTTTTTATAAAGTTCATCTAAGATATTTTTAAGTATTTCTAAAGAATCTATATCATCTATCGAATCTGAAGCTTTATATTCTAAAAATTTTTCAGGAAATGATTTTATAACATCTTGAGAAAAACTATGAATAGTAGAAACTTTTACTCTATAAGCATCATTACCAATAAAATCTATAAGTCTCTGTTTTATAGCAATAACTCAAGCTTCAGTAAATGTAGTAATTAAAATATTTTCTGGATTAACTCTAGCTTTTAAAATAATATTTGCGGTCCTAAGTCCTATTATTTGAGTTTTACCTGTTCCTGGTCAAGCTACAACCATTACAGGTCAATAAACCGTATCAACAGCTTCTTTTTGTGCTTCATTTAATATAGAATAATTTTTATCAAAGTTTAAAGTCTTCATAAGATTTAAAAAAATATAAGATTAAATTCTTACATTTTATATTATATATATTTTTTAATTTT
>CAMZKR010000115.1 GCA_947311335.1 uncultured bacterium | reverse complement strand
TAATTTAGTAAAAAAAGCATAAAAGAAGTATATAATACTATTATTGAAGTAACAAATATACATATATATTATATATATTTATAAATAACAAATTATGGAATTAGTGTGAAATTTAACATGAACATGGCTTTGAATATCGTCAATTATTATTTTTATAATTTGATATTATTTTATAGCTACAGAAGAAAAGTATCATATAAATAAAGCTAAACCAGCTATGTTGGGAATGATGTTTGGATTATCACTTCTAAAACTTTATGCATATTTTCTTAAGAAAAGAACTAATAGAATCACTTTTGATGTATATGCTAGTATGAGACTTGTAGAAAATGACACTTTACTTTTCTTTGGTATATTAGCTGCTGTAGGAGCTTTACATTTTATATGATTTTTACATTATATAGTAAACCTATATGATATTATAGGTTCAACTTCATGAAATATAGCTGTTTGATTTGTATCAGCTATAGTAGATAATGTTCCAGTTATAAGTGCGATTTTAAAAGCTGATCCTAATATGCCTCTTTCTCAGTGGATGCTTGTTACTCTTACAGCTTGAATATGATGAAGCTTAATAAGTTTTGGTAGTGCTGCTTGAGTATGAGTTATGTGAAAAATGAAATGAATATATACTTTCTGATCACATTTTAAATATGCCTGGGCAATATTATAAGCTTATATAGATTATTGTTTTTATTCTTTTTATATGATATTATAAAATTAGAAAATTATATTTTTTCAATATTTTAATTTTTAAATTAATTATTATGAAAATAAAAGAAGTTATGAATAATGTTGTTACTATAAAAAAAACATCTAATTTATCAGAAGTATTAAAATTAATGGAAGAAAAAAAGACTAATTTTTTAATTGTTGTTGATCAAGAAAATAAATTTATTTGATGAATTGACATTATTTCATTAACACAAATAATAATTCCTGATTATCTTCAATATCATAAAGTAGCTGCCCATTTTGTAACTGATAATATTTTTAAAGAAACTATATTAGAAGTAAAAGAAAAAAAGATAACTAAATTTATTAGAAAATCTACAAAAGTTATTACAAAAGATACATCAACTATGGAGGCAGCAATAATAGTAACAGAATGAAATCAAAGTGCTATACCTGTTTTAGATGAAGATAAGAAACCTATTTGAATGTTTACTAGAAGTTCATTGAGAAAACTATTAGCAATAGAATTTTAAATATAGTATTAGTTATAAAATTAGAAATATTATTTTATTAGTATAATTATTTATGTTAGGTACATGAATGCATATATTAGGACAATACTGAGTATGAATTTGATTTTGGGTTAGTATAATTATTTTTATAATAACTTTTGCGATTATTTTATCAGAAAGAATTCATAGAGCTATTATATGACTTATATGAGCTGTTATAATGGTTATTGCTTGACTTATTTTTTGATTTTATTCCCCAGAATTAGCAAAAGAAGCTATTGATTTTAATACAATAGGTCTTTTGTTTTGAATGATGACATTAGTAGCTATATTAGAAAATACTTGAGCATTTCAATACCTATGAATAAAAGTAGCTAAAATGACAGGTTGAGATTTATGGAAATTAACAGTGGCTCTTTGAGCACTTACTACGCTTTTATCTCTTATACTTGATAATGTTACAACAATTATATTAATAGTTCCTATAACAATTATTATAACAAAGATACTAAAACTGAATCCTAGACCTATACTTATGGCTGAGGCATTACTTTCTGATACAGGTTGAGTAGCCACATTAGTCTGAGATCCTCCAAATATAATGATAGGTTCTTATGCTGGTTTTTCATTTAATGATTTTTTAATTCATTCATTACCAATAGTCTTTGTAGCTTGGATATTAACTTTATTGACTTTAAAGTTAGTTTTTAGAAAAGAATTTAAAGTGAAACCTAATAAAAAAGCAATAAAACAATTACTTGATATGAATGAAAAAGAAGCTATAACAGATATAAAAACTTTAAAGAAAATAACACTAGTTTTATTATTAGTAATTGTGCTATTTTTTATTCATGGGATATTAAAAATAGAACCATCTATGGTTGCAATTATTTGAGCTTCAATAGCTTTAATGTTAGTTTCCGCCACCAGAGACCCACAAAAAATACTTGAGAAATTAGAGTTATCAGTTTTACTTTTTTTTGGGTCTTTATTTGTTATAGTATGATGATTAGAAAATGCTTGAGTTTTAAGAGAATTATCTAGTTTAATTACTTCTTGAGCACATAATAATATTTTGCTTACGGCTTTAATTATACTTTGGTTTTCGGCTATATTGTCTGCTTTGGTCGATAATATACCAATGACAGTTGCAATGCTCCCAATTATAGGTTATTTGCAATATGAAACTAAATTACCTTGAGTAGAACTTTTATGGTGGGCTTTAGTATTTGGTGTTGGATTTTGATGAAATGCTTCTCCAATTTGATCAACAGCAAATGTTATAGTAGTTTCAAAATCTGAACAAACTGAATATCCTATAACTTTTTCTTGATGGTTTAAATCATGAACAAGTACAGCATTTGTCTCACTTTTAGCTTGAAGTATTTGATTATGGGTATTATCTTTTTTTCTTATAAAGTAATTATATTATGAATAAAATAACACAAGTACATATAGGAGAGGCAAGAGCTAATGCTCAGAATTTTAATGATTTTAATTTAGATAGTAGAGATAATTTTAGATTACAATATATCTTAACAAAAATATCTTTACTACAAAATAATTTTACAGAAGATATTTTTAATATAATCTTAAATTTAAGAGAAGGAAATAGAATTACAGAAAAAAGTTTTAATGATTTAATAAAATGAATTTGATTATTAAATAATACTAAATTAGATAATATATCAGAAACAAAAAGAGAGATTATAGATTTTTTAAATAATATATCAGGAAATATAATTGAATTAAATTCTAAAATTAATGAAATTATAAATGAAACAAAAGATTTAGCTGATGCATGATTTTAAGTATTTCCTTAAAGGAAATATAATAAAGAGTAAAAAACTAGAAAATTAAAATTGTCTAGGTTTTTTTAGTTTTTAATTTTGATTTTTTTTTATAATATTTATTATGTATATTACAAATATCAAGAGAGGTAGAGAGAGATTAGGCTCGCTAGTATCACCTCAGCAACCATTCTATAAAAATAGAAAAGGTGCTAATTCCTACCTTTTTAAAGGGAAAGATGTAAGTTTAAATTTTTTTTTTAAAATTATAACTTTCTTTTTAAAAAGAAAGTTTATTTTTTTATTATAAAGTTTTATGAAGACATTTATAACATCTGAATCAGTTTCTAGCTGACATCCAGATAAAATGTGTGATCAAATAAGTGATGCAGTATTAGACGCTTGTTTTGAACAAGATCCTTATTCTAGAGTGGCTTGTGAAACAATGGTTACTACTTGAACAGTTATAGTTTCAGGTGAAATTACAACAAAAGCAAAAATAAATTATACAAAATTAGTTAGAAAAACCATAAAAGATATTTGATATATTTGATGAGATAGTCATTTTGATAGTAGTGAATGTTGAGTACATTTACTTATAAATACTCAATCACCAGATATAGCTCAATGAGTAGATACAGGGTGAGCTGGAGATCAAGGGATTATGTTTGGTTATGCAACTAATGAAACAGATGATTATTTACCACTTCCTATAAGTTTAGCTCATAAATTAGCTAAAAGATTAGAACAAACAAGAAAAGAATGAGTTTTACCTTTTTTATTACCAGATGGGAAAAGTCAAGTAACAGTAGAGTATAAATATAATAAACCAGTTAGAGTTGATACTGTTATTATTTCTAATCAACATATTGTTGATATAACTCAAGAAGAATTAAAAGCGTGAATTAAAAAAGAAGTAATAGAAAAAATAGTTTGAGATTTAATAGATGATGAAACTACTATACATATAAATCCAACTGGTAAATTTCAAGTTTGATGACCAAAAGGAGATTGTTGATTAACATGAAGAAAAATAATAGTAGATACTTATGGAGGTATAGGTAGACATGGTTGATGAGCTTTCTCTGGTAAAGACCCTTCAAAGGTGGATAGGAGTTGAGCTTATATAGCTAGGTATTTAGCTAAGAATATAGTAGCATCTTGAATTTGTGATAGATGTGAGATTCAAGTTGGTTATGCTATATGAGTAGCTAAACCAGTTAGCATATTTGTTGAATGTTTTGGTACTGAGAAAGTAAAAATTTCAAAAATAATAAAAGCAATATCTGAAAATTTTGATCTATCACCTAAATGAATAATAGAAAAGTTAAATTTAAGACAACCAATATTTCAAAAAACAGCAGCTTATGGACATTTTGGTAGAGATGATGTAAGTTGGGAAGAACTTGATAGTACAGAAATATTTAAAAGTTTAAAATAAAATAATCAAATAAAAAAGTTGTTATAATTATGTGAAAATATATAATAAATAAAAAAGAAATATTGTATAATGAGATTTCCCTATTTTAGCTTAAAATCTTTGAAATTTACGATATTTCCTTAAT
>CAMZKR010000114.1 GCA_947311335.1 uncultured bacterium | reverse complement strand
ATTTTATTAGAAAAAAAGAAAAAATAAAATTAATCATACTTGATTTTGAATGAATTGATAATATAGATTTAACATGATTAGATACACTAGAAAAGTTAGTAAAAAAGATTCAAATAAATAATATGAAAATATATATAATTAGAGCTAAATTACAAATAAAAAGAGTTTTAAGGGAATCTTGATTTATTGATTATTTTTGAGAAGAAAATTTATTTTACAATATTAAAGAAGCGCTGAGATACGCTTCAAAAAATATAGAATGATTAGATAAATTGGCTCTTAAAAAATATAAACCATTAATTAATAATTGAAAAATTAATGAAAATAAAAATAATTAAAATTTCTTATTTTTCTAAAATTATATAAAATATCAATTTAAATAATTATAGATTGATATTTTTAATAATATGATAAAATACTTTATTCAAACATTTGGTTGTCAGATGAATGTGGCAGATTCTGAAAAAATTCATATGATTTTATTACAATCATGAATTATAAAATCAAATAATATAAAAAAATCTAATATAATTATATTTAATACTTGTAGTGTAAGGCAAAAATGAGAAGATAGAGTATTTGGTTATATAAATAATTTATATAAAAAAGCACAAATTTTATGACAAAATATAATTATATGAATTACTTGATGTATGGTAAGAAAGACTGGTTTTAATAAAAAATATTTACAAAAGAATATAAAAAGAAAAAGAGCAAAAAAAATAGAATATACAAAAGATAAAAAGTGAATATTTAATAATGATGATAAATTATTTCCTAGATCAGATAAAATTGATTTTGTTTTTAGAATAGAGGAAGTAAAATATTTAACTTTTATTTTAAGTCATATTTATTGAGAAAAGATATGACAAGATTATAAATTTAATGATTATTTACAAACAAAACAATTAAGAGCAAATAAAGCAGTAGCTACAACTATAATACAAACTTGATGTGATAATTATTGTTCTTATTGTATTGTTCCTTTTACAAGATGAAAAGAAATAAGTAGAAAAAAAGAAGATATAATAGAATAAATTAAAGAAAATATAAAATCTTGAGCAAAAGAAATAATACTTGTCTGACAAAATGTAAATTCTTATTGAAAACAATTTGTTTCTAAGGATATTTGGAATACTAAAATAGGGAAGTGGAAATTAAATAATAATAAATCTCCTTTTAGAAAATTACTTGATGAGGTAGATAAAATAAATTGAATAGATAGGATTAGATTTACTTCTAGTAATCCTCATGATATGACAAAAGATATTCTTAATTCTCATTTTGAATTAAATCATACTTGCAATTATCTTCATTTTGCTTTGCAGTCAGGTAATGATGAGATATTAAAAAGAATGAATAGAAAACATACATATAAACAATTTAAAGATATGGTTATATATTTAAGATCTAAAGACCACTTATTTTCTATTTCAACAGATATAATAATATGATTTAGTTCTGAGACAGAAAAGATGTTTCAAGATACTATAAAAGCTTTTAAGGAGTGTGAATTTGATTTTGTGTATAACGCTAGATATAGTGTAAGAAAATGAACAATAGCAAGTAAAATATATCCTGATGATATTAGTAATAATATAAAAGCTAAAAGATGGCATATATTGAATGATTTATTACTTGAGAATATAAAAAAAAGAAATAAACTTATGCTTAATAGAATAGAAGAAGTTTTAGTTTATGGAAAAAAGAATAATAATTATTTTTGAAGAACAAGAAATTTTAAAGAAGTATTTTTTAAGTGAAAAAATATTAAGATAGGAGATATTTTAAAGGTAAAATTACTTAGTTTAGATAGATATATAATAAAATGAGAAATTATTAGATAAGAAATATTTATGACAAAAACTACATTGCAAGCAATAATATATTTACCAATTTTTATTTTAATAATTTACTTGATATTTTTTTATAAATGATGACAAATTGATAAAACAAGAAGAAATACTAATAATACAATTAATGATACAAAAATGATAAATAAAAATATAAAACAAATTTCTTTAGAAAAATTTAAAAAAGAGGTAAAAAAAGAAAATACTATTTTAATAGATATTAGAATCCCTATAGAATGGGAAAGATATTGAGTTATACCTTGAACAGATAAATATATTGTTTTTTGATGACCAAATTTTGAATCAGAGATTTTAAAGCTAGATAAAGAAAAAAAATATCTTTTATATTGTTTTCATTGAAATAGATCAGATGTAGCTAGAAATTATATGCAACAGTTATGATTTACTCGGGTTAAAGATTTAGCTTGATGAATAAACGCTTTTATAAAAGCTTGAGAAAAAATATGAAAAAAAGAAAATTAATCAATTTTTTCCATTTTTGGGTTTTTTCATATTAATCATAAATCATATTCTCTTTGATTTGTATAAAATAATCATTTTCTTCATTTTATTTTAACCTTAATAAGTCATCTTTCTTCTTTTATATATTTTACTAATCAATCTTTTATTGATTTAATATACATTTTTTCTTGCTCTATTTTCTTTTCATTTATATATCATTTAAGAATTAATTCATCATTGATTTCTTTTAAAATAGTATCTTTAGCTTTTTCTTTTCAAGGTAATAATAACTTATTCTTTTTATCTATCTCAAAATCAAGTTTTAAAAATAATTCTTCAACAATTTTTTTATATCTTTATCTGTTAAGAATCATTCATTATCAATTTTATCTAATCTAATTTTTTCTACTAACTTTCTTACAAATCCATATATAGGATGCCAATTTAATCAATCATCGTTTCAAGTATCATAAGATAAAAATTTCATTTCTAATCACACAGGATATAAAACAGCATTTTGTTTTTGTAAATCTTCTAATAAGGGGATTCAAACTCTAGTTATTATTTTTATATCTCAGTAATTTGCTGATTCTCATTTGTTTTTCATTTTTTTTAATTTTTCTTCTAAATCTTTTTTATTTTCTATAGCTATTTCAAATAAATATTGAAGAAAAGTGTTATTAATATTATATTTATTAGATATTTTAATTAAATCATTTCAAAATAGAGAATTTTTATTTTTTATATTAAAATTTTTTCTTTGTCTTAAATCACATTTATTTATTTTATATTTATTTTCTCAAATACATCATTCTATATCTTCTTCATAATATATTATTTCAGACAAAAATTGCATTAGAATTATAGATGATTCTTTATTTCTTGTATGGAAACTTAAAGCTATTCAATCTTTTACTTTTTCAGCTGTATCATATTTAGGATCTCTTGCAATTTTAGATTCTATAGATTCATCTGTTTTTGATCTAATCTTTAATATAAAATCTATAGTTTCTAGTTTATTGTTTTTATTATAGAATGTAAAAAATCATCTATAAGTGTATTTATCTATTTTTTCTATTTGTAAATTTTTTTCTAATATTTGTATTATAAACTCAGATCTTTTTTCTAAGTCTTGTACTTCTTTATTAGATAATATATTATTTACTATTCATACTTGTTTTAATATGTAACAATTAGTTTTAGCTGACATTGTTGGATTTCAAACTAAAGAAGATGTTTTAAAATTTTGTAGAGATACAAATACAAAAACAAAAAAATGAAATCCAACAATGTCAGCTAAAACT
>CAMZKR010000113.1 GCA_947311335.1 uncultured bacterium | reverse complement strand
TTTTATATTTATTTAAAATCTTTTTTGAAATAAACTTAAAAGATATTGCAATTATAAATTGAATAATATGAGCTTTATCTATATTTATTTTCTTTTTTATACAAATAATAGTATCCAAATGAAAATGGATGTGATGATGAGATTTAAGAATAGCAATACTTGTATGACTTATAATGTGAACTTCTCTTTCTTTTATATGAATAATGTTGACTTATATTATATGAAGTATAATTTGAATATGATTAGTTATATTTAGCAAACTTATTAATTTGAAAAACAAAACAAATTTTAATAGTCAGATTCCTTTCTGACCTTTTATTTGAATATGATTTTTTATAGTAATATTATTTCAAGATATACTAACAAAATATATTTGAATATATTTATAACAAACTATATTTAAAAGTAAACATAATTTTATTTACAAAAAATTAAATATTAGATAAAATATAGTGAGTATTATTTTTAAAATAAAAAAATGACAAAAAAGAAAATTAAAGCAATAAGAGATTTTATTATTTCAGCTGAAAGTTCTATAAAAAATGCAAAAAAAATTTTAAAAGATTTACTAGAAGAAAATAATATTGATTTAAATTCTGAAATAAAATTAGATACTAAATGATTAAATAGTTATAATAGCTGAGATTCTAAAATAATTGAATGAGTATTTTCTTGAGAAGAAATGCTTTGAAGTGATAAGAATAAATATCCTGTTCCTGTAAATTATGCATCAAAATCAAAGTTAGTACAATGAGATAAACTAAAGCTAACCATTCTTAATAACTGAAAAATGTTATATAAACAAATAGCACCTATTGAAAGAGAAATAAAAGTATGACTTTTAACGCAAGATAAATGAAAATATCAAGTAATAGCAGAATGAGTACATTACTCAGTATTAACTGCTGCTGTAACACATTTTAAAGCAGAAATTTGAGATAGTATATCTGTTATTGTTCCAAAAGGAAAAGAAGCTACATTTGCTGCAATTGAAGCTGTTATTCCAAAAGAACAGTAAAAATCATAAAATAAAAACAACTTTTAAATAATAAAAAGTTATTTTTTTATTTAAATAAATCTTTAAATACATTTATTGCTAAATTTTGATTTATAAAAAAGGGAGAAGTTGCAACTGTTATAACTTTTGCTTTTGATGCTATTTTTAAAATTATTTTCTTTTTAATTTTATACTCTATAAAATCAAGTTCTGGCCTAAAAAAATCTAAATCTAAATTTAAAATTATAGATTTATTCTTTATTGATTTTAATTTTTCTTCTGAATTTATAATTTCAGATTCACTTCTTATTTGTACTATTTCATCTATTAATCAACTTTTTATTGCTGGAACTATATAATCTCAAACATTTAACTCAAAATTTGTATAATTAAATACTTTTTGTAAATAATTATTTTCAATTTTATTTAAATATTTCTTTGGTTTTCTCATATCAGAATGTTCATCTATATGAAATAATACAAGATTATTTTTTATAATATTTTGATATTTTACTAAACACCAAAAATAAAAAGCATGATTATGATTATCAAAAAGATATATTTTTTTATTTTTCCATAATATTTCATAGAAATTTTTTAATCCTAAACAAGTTTTCAAAACTCAATTTATATCAAATTCTTCAAAGGCTATCTTATTTTTATTTGTTTGCAATTTTATTTCATCAAAATTACTTATTTTCTTTAAACTTGGAACAAAAAGCTTTTTATTAATTCTTTTATTAAAAGAAAATATATTATTTCATATAGGTTTTGTTATAAAAAAAGATTTTTTATACATTTTTCTTGTTTAGTTTAATTTTTTTTATATTCTAATAAAAATATATAAATATAATACTTATGATTTCTAAAAAATTAAAAGAAAAAATAAAAATATTAAAAAAAGAAACTTTCAAAATGTTTCCTGAAAACAAAACAGAGCTCTATTATAAAAATGATTTTCAACTACTTATAGCTATAATTATGTCTGCTCAAACTACTGATATTCAAGTAAATAAAGCAAATAAAACATTTTTTCAAGTTTTAAAAACTCCACAAGATGGAATTAATTTATGAGAAAATAAAATAAGAGGATTTATAAAAACTATTTGATTCTATAAAAATAAAGCAAAAAATATATATAAAACATGTGTAAAATTGCATAATGAATATAATGATAAAATTCCAGAAACATTAGAAGAACTTCAAACCTTATATTGAGTTTGAATAAAAACAGCTAAAGTTTTTTTATCAGTTACTAAAAATGCTCCTTATTTAGCTGTTGATACTCATGTACATAGGGTTTTAAATAGAGTATGAATAGTAAAAACAAAAAATGCATTAGAAACAAATAATAAAGCAGAATTAATATTTACTAAAAATGATAATGCAAAATTGCATCACTCAATATTATTTTTTTGAAGATATCATTGCATTGCAAGAAAACCAAAATGTAGTAAATGTAAAATTCAAAAAAATTGTGATTATTATGAGTTTAATAATATTTAAAATATAAAATAAAACAAAATAAAGTAAACTATAGTATAAAAAATGCTTTGAATTTTATTTCTTTTATACTTAACTTACTATATCAATTATTGATCATCATAATTTAATATTATGTCTTCAATTAGATTCTACTATTTTAGATTCTATATTATCTAATTCTTCTGAAACAATATGTTCATTTTCTGGATTTTCTGTAATTATTCAAAGTAATTTACCTCTAAATACATTAAAAGATTCAATAAACATAGGGTCTATATCCTTAACTAATCTTCATAATCTGATTTGTATATGTCTTCTATTTAAAGGAGAATTATCAAAATGATTTTGCAGTTTTGGGCTTATTGTCATCTTTTTTTATTTTTATTTTTTAATTTACTATGTTAACTTTGAAATAATTTCTTTTTCTAAATTATTTTTTTTAATTCTCTGCTTTATATTTTTTAAAGATTGATCATATATAATATTTTGATCAACAAACATACTTCTTTTTAATTTTATTATATTTGAAAATATAATATCAAAATTATCTATAAATTTTTGTTTCTTTTCTAAACTTAAAAAATTATAAATTTGTCTTATATCATATCTATCTTTTTAATTAAATCATATTTTTCAAAAATTTGTTCTAAAGATGAATTCATAAATTTAAATTAATATAATATAACAAAACAATAATAACATATTATAAAATAAAAACCAAGATAAATTAATTGACATACTTTATTTATATAGCAATTAATTTTTTATATAAATTTTTTATATTTATTAAACCATGTGATCTGCCTTTTTGCATAATTTCTAGAATTTTGCTGAATTTGATTAATAGATTCTTTTAATAATATTTTTCAATTTATATATTTTATAATCTCTTCATATCAAATAGATTTCATTCAAAAATCATTTTTTTTATAACCTTTGTTTAAAAGATTTTTAACTTCATTAATTAATCACATATCAAACATCATTTTTACTCTTTTATTAATTCTATTATAAAGATATTCTCTATCTTTATAATAAGGTTCTAAAAATAACACATCATATTTTAATTTTTTATTTCATTTAAAACTTGTTTTACTTTTTCAAGTAAGTATTTTTACTTCTATAGCCCTTATTACATATCTTAAATTATTTGGATGCAGATTTTTATCATAATTTGAATCTATTTTTTTTAATTTATTAAAAATGTATTCTTTTCATTCTTCATTTGCTTTTTTTTCAAGTTTTCTTCTTAATTTTTCATCAGCTGGAATTTTTGGTATATCAAACCCAAAAATTAAACTATCTATATAAAGTCATGTTCACCCAACTAGCATTGGAATTTTATTTTCCTTAAATAGTCTAGATATTATTTTTTCTGACCTATTTTTAAATTCTCATACAGAAAAAGATTGATTAGGTTCTATTATATCAAGCATATGATGCTTAACTCACCTTTTTTCATCTTCTGTTATTTTTCATGTTCAAATATTCATATATTTAAATATTTGCCTACTATCTGTACTAATAATTTCTGTATTTAAATATCTTGCTATATCTATGCTCATATCTGTTTTTCAACTTCATGTTGGTCAATATATAACTATAATTTTCTTTTTATTTGTTTTTTTAATTAAAAATTCATTTATATATTCCTTATAATCCATAATTATAATTTAATTTAATAAAAGCATATTAAAATAAAAAATAGGCTTTTATTCAAAAAATACACTTTTTTATATTTTATTTTAA